>NZ_JAMRYM010000088.1:0-14001 GCF_023743255.1 Rathayibacter rubneri
CGATCCGGGAGCGGAGGTGGGGGTCTCGACGGAGGGGGGCCTCGTCTGCGTCGAGGTGGCGGCCCGGCTGCGGCCCCTGCCGGTCCTCGAGGTGCCGGTCGCGATCCGCTCGTGCGCGCTCGGGAGCGGGGGGTGACCCGCCGCAGAGGGGATCCGGTGCGGGTGCCCGCAGGGGAGGACGGCTCGGCGGCGACGGCGGCGGTCGGAGTGGTGGCGGGCACGATCCTCGTGACCGCCGCGGTCCTCGCCGGGTGCGGCGGGCTGGTCGGGCACCAGCGCGCGGTCGCGGCGGCCGACGCAGCGGCGCTCGCCGCAGCCGATGTCGCGTCGGGGCTCCTGCCCGGGGAGCCGTGCAGCGCGGCCGACCGGGTGGCCCGGGCGGGTGCGGCGCGGGTCTCGGAGTGCGCGGTGGAAGAGGGAGTGGCGACCGTCGAGGTCGTGGTGACCGTCGGGCCGTTCGTGCTGGGGGCTCGATCCCGGGCCGGGCCGCCGTCGTGACGCGGCGGCCGAGCCGCGGATCAGTCGGAGCTGAGCCGCTGGTACCGGTAGGCCGCGGCGGTCGGCAGGGAGCCCGCGCCCTCGTCGTGCTCGAGGGAGCCGGCGAGGAGGTAGATCCAGCGGGAGCCGTTGCGGCCGGTGGGGATCTCGAGGCGGGCGGCGGGAGCCTGCTCGTCGCCGTACGGGCGTCGGAGGGTCTTGCCCTCGAGCGGTCCGTCGGTGAGCTTCGCGGTGTACGCGGAGAGGGCGGGAGAAGAAGGAGTCAGCGTCGTTGCCATGCACCACATCATGCGCCGATCCGGGCGCCGCGTCACCAGGAGAGGGCCTTACGGTCGGACGGCGCTCGGCGCGCTCAGGGTTCGCTCTCAGCCTCATCCGGCCCCCGAGCGGGCCTCCGTCCCCGGACTCGGTGTGTATGGTGTGCCTGTCGGGCGCCTGCAGCCCACGTGAACGGATGGCCGTTCCCCGTGCGGTCGCCGCGCACCGCCTCCCCCTGGACGGGGACCCGTCGGACACCCTGTTCGTCCGACCCGACAGCATCAACCGAGGAGAACTGTGTCCGGCACGAAGAAGCTGGTGATCGTCGAGTCGCCGGCGAAGGCCAAGACCATCGCCCAGTACCTGGGCGACGGGTACGAGGTGCTCGCCTCCGTCGGCCACATCCGCGACCTCATCGAGCCCAAGAACCTCCCGCCCGAGCTCAAGAAGGGCCCGCTGGGCAAGTTCTCGGTCGACGTCGACAACGGCTTCGAGCCCTACTACGTCGTGTCCGATCAGAAGAAGAAGACCGTCGCCGATCTCAAGCGCGCGCTGAAGAACGCCGACGAGCTCTTCCTCGCGACGGATGAGGACCGCGAGGGCGAGGCCATCGCGTGGCACCTCCTCGAGGAGCTCAAGCCCAAGGTCCCCGTGCACCGCATGGTCTTCCACGAGATCACCAAGGACGCGATCCAGAAGGCCAGCCAGAACACCCGCGACATCGACACCTCCCTCGTCGACGCGCAGGAGACCCGCCGGATCCTCGACCGCCTCTACGGCTACGAGATCTCGCCCGTGCTCTGGCGCAAGGTCGGTCCCGGGCTCTCGGCCGGGCGCGTGCAGTCCGCCGCCACCCGCCTCGTCGTCGACCGCGAGCGCGAGCGTCTCGCCTTCGTCTCGGCGAGCTACTGGGACCTGGCGACGGTGCTCGCCCCCGAGTCCGACGCCTCGGCGGGCTTCGACGCCCGACTGGCGCGACTGGACGGCAAGCGCATCGGAAGCGGCCGCGACTTCGACGACCGCGGCGCCCTCAAGAGCGACGTCACCGTGCTCGACGAGACCAGCGCGACCGCTCTGGCCGGAGCGCTCCGCGACCCCGCCACCGTCGTGCGCGTCACGAACCTCGAGTCCAAGCCCTACTCGCGCCGTCCGGCGGCGCCCTTCACCACGTCGACGCTCCAGCAGGAGGCGGCGCGCAAGCTCCGCTTCTCGGCGCGCCAGACGATGAGCGTGGCGCAGTCGCTGTACGAGAACGGCTTCATCACCTACATGAGGACCGACTCGCCCAACCTGTCGCAGCAGGCGATCACCGCGGCGCGCTCGCAGGCGACCGCGCTCTACGGCGCCGAGACCGTGCCCGACAAGCCGCGCCTATACTCCGGCAAGAACAAGAACGCGCAGGAGGCGCACGAGGCGATCCGCCCCGCCGGTGAGACCTTCCGCACCCCGGACCAGCTCGCGGGCACCCTCCGCGGCAACGACCACCGCCTCTACGACCTGATCTGGAAGCGCACCGTCGCCTCGCAGATGGCCGACGCCAAGGGCTCGACCGCCACCGTCACCCTCGAGGCGAACCCGGCCGGCGACACGAGCCGCAGCGCGGAGTTCACCGCGTCCGGCACGGTCATCACCTTCCGCGGCTTCCTGCTCGCCTACGAGGAGGGCCGCGACGAGGAGCGCCACGGTGCCCGCGACGAGAAGGACGCCAAGCTGCCCGTACTCGAGGTCGGCCAGTCCCTCGTGGTCGCCGAGGTCGAGGCGAAGGGCCACGAGACCTCGCCGCCGCCGCGCTACACGGAGGCGAGCCTCGTCAAGTCGCTCGAAGAGCTGGGGATCGGGCGCCCCTCGACGTACGCCTCGATCATCTCGACCATCGTCGACCGCGGCTACGTCACCCCGCGCGGCACGGCCCTCGTGCCGAACTGGATCGCGTTCTCGGTGGTGCGCCTGCTCGAGGACTTCTTCTCGGACCTCGTGGAGTACGACTTCACCGCCGAGATGGAGGGCGACCTCGACCGCATCGCCGGCGGCGAGGAGGACCGGGTCGACTGGCTGAACCGCTTCTACTTCGGCGGCGGCGCGCACCCCGGACTCCGCAACGTCGTCGACAACCTCGGCGAGATCGACGCGAAGAGCATCAACTCCATCCGCATCACCGACGACATCACGCTCCGGATCGGCAAGTACGGCCCGTACCTCGAGGTCGCCGAGGAGGAGGGGCAGGAGACGCCGCGGCGCGTGAACCTGCCGCTCGAGCTCGCCCCCGACGAGCTGACGCCGGCCAAGGCGCAGGAGCTCATCGACGCCCCGGTCCAGACCGACCGCGTGCTCGGCAGCAACCCCGACAGCGGGAAGACCGTCGTCGTGAAGGACGGGCGCTTCGGCCCCTACGTCACCGAGGTCGACCCCGAGCCCGAGACCACCGCGGACCCGGCGACGGGCGAGGTCGTCGAGCCTGCGCCGGCCAAGCGGGGAGCGAAGAAGCCCGCGGTGGTGAAGCCGCGCACCTCCTCGCTCTTCAAGTCGATGGACGTCGCGTCGATCGACCTGGCGACCGCGCTCCGGCTGCTCGACCTCCCGCGCACCGTCGGCGAGGACCCCGAGACGGGTGAGCCGATCACGGCTCAGAACGGCCGCTACGGCCCCTACCTCAAGAAGGGCACCGACAGCCGGTCGCTCACGAGCGAGGACCAGATCTTCGAGGTCGACCTGCCGACCGCGCTCGAGGTGTTCGCCCAGCCCAAGTACGGAGCGAAGCGCGCCTCCAGTGCGCTGAAGGAGTTCGAGGCGGACCCCGTCAGCGGCAAGCCGATCCGGATCCGCGACGGCCGCTTCGGCGCCTACGTCACCGACGGCGAGACGAACGTCACGATCCCCAAGGGTCAGACGATCGAGGAGATCGACTTCGAGCAGGCCGTGCAGATGCTCGCCGACAAGCGCGCCAAGGGACCGGTCAAGAAGGCCCCGGCGAAGCGCGCTCCGGCGAAGAAGCCCGCGGCCAAGACGACGGCGGCCAAGACCACGGCAGCGAAGACGACGGCGGCGAAGACCACGGCGGCCAAGACCACCGCGGCCAAGACCACGGCGGCCAAGACGACGGCGGCGAAGACCACTGCCGCGAAGACGACTGCGGCGAAGCCCGCCACCGCGCGCAAGCCGGCCGCGAAGAAGGCCGCGGCCGCGTCGGAGGCGACGGGCGCGACGGAGTGACCGGGCTGTTCGTCACTCTCGAGGGCGGGGACGGCGCCGGCAAGACCACGCAGGCCCGGCTGCTCGAGGAGTGGCTGGGCTCGCGGGGCGAGACCGTCGTGCGCACGCGCGAGCCGGGCGGTACGGAGGTGGGGGTGCAGATCCGCGAGATCGTCCTGCACCACCGCGGCGAGATCGACCCGCGCGCCGAGGCACTGCTCTACGCCGCCGACCGCGCCCAGCACATCGGCACCCTGGTGCGACCGGCGATCGAGCGCGGCGAGGTGGTGGTCCAGGACCGCTACATCGACTCCTCCGTCGCCTACCAGGGCGCCGGGCGCGTGCTCGACGCGGGCGAGGTGAGGCGCCTCTCGGAGTGGGCGACGCACGACTTCCGCCCCGATCTGACCGTGCTGCTCGACCTCGATCCGGCGGCGGCCCGGTCGCGGCTCGACGCCGCTCGCACCCGGTTCGACCGGCTGGAGGCCGAGAAGGCCGAGTTCCACGAGCGCGTGCGGAGCGGCTTCCTCGCGATCGCGGACTCCGACCCCGAGCGCTTCCTCGTTCTCGACGCGACCCTGCCGGTCGAGGAGCTCGCGGCGGCGGTGCGCTCCCGCGTCGAGCAGCTCCTCGAGCGCCGCGGCTTGGACGGCGGCGGCCCTGTCGGTGCTCGCCGGTAGCGTGGTCGCGTGAACGTCTGGAGCCAGCTCGTCGGTCAGGAGCACGCCATCGGCGCCCTCCGCGACGCCTCGACGCCCCGCACCGCCTCGGGCGACGAATCGGCGTCCATGACGCACTCGTGGCTGATCACCGGGCCCCCCGGCTCCGGCCGCTCGAACCTGGCCTACGCGTTCGCCTCCGCGCTGCTCTGCCGGAACGGGGGCTGCGGGGAGTGCCCCGACTGCCGTCAGGTGGCGGCGCGCTCGCACCCGGATCTGTCCGTGCTCGCGACCGAGCGCGTGATCATCTCGATCGAGGAGGTGCGCAAGCTCGTCTCGAGCTCGCAGTACTCGCCGTCCGTCTCGCGCTACCGCGTGATGGTGATCGAGGACGCCGACCGGATGAGCGAGCGCACGTCCAACGTGCTCCTGAAGGCGCTCGAGGAGCCGCCGGAGCGCACCGTCTGGATCCTCTGCGCGCCCAGCGAGGCCGATCTCCTGCCCACCATCCGCTCGCGCGTGCGCTCCGTCCGCTTGCGCGTGCCCAGCGTGGAGGACGTCGCCGGGCTGCTCGAGCGGCGGGACGGAGTCGACGCGCAGACCGCGGAGCGCGCCGCGCGCCAGGCGCAGAGCCACATCGGCATGGCGCACCGCCTCGCCACGGATGCGAACGCGCGCGAGCGGCGCGAGGAGACCCTCCGCATCGCCCTGCGACTGCGCGGGGTCTCGGACGCCGTCCTCGGGGCGGCCCGCCTCATCGAGGTCGCCACGGAGGACGCCAAGGCGATCACGCTCGAGCGCGACGAGGTCGAGCGCGCGCAGGCGCTGCGCTCGCTCGGGGTGGAGCCGGGGGGCACGATCCCGCCGCAGCTGCGGTCGCAGCTGCGCGCCCTCGAGGAGGACCAGAAGCGCCGCGCCACCCGCAGTCTGCGCGACGGGCTCGACCGGATCCTCGTCGACCTGCTCTCGCTCTACCGCGACGTCGTCCGGCTCCAGCTCGGCGCCCCCGGCGGCGTCATCAACGAGGAGGTCCGCGCCGAGATGACCGCGCTCGCCGAGTCCACGCGTCCCGAGCGCACCCTCGCCGTGCTCGACGCCGTCTCGACCGCGCGCCAGCGGATCGACGCCAACGTGTCGCCCGTCCTCGCCCTCGAGGCGATGCTCGTCGTCGCCGCCCGCCGTCCGGTGGCCGCGTGACGCGCGCCCGCCGCTCCCTCGGCGTCTCCGCCCTGCTCGCGGCGACCGCGCTGCTCGCCGGCTGCTTCGCGCCTGGTTCCGCGGAGACGACGTCCACTCCGGCTCCGCAGTCGGTCGACGCCGGTCTCGAGCCGTACTACGGGCAGGTCCTCGTCTGGGACGACTGCGGTTACGATGCTCAGTGCACCGAGGCGACCGTGCCGCTCGACTGGGACGACCCGACGGGGGAGACCGCGTCGATCGCGCTGGTCCGGCACCCCGCCGAGCAGCAGCCGGCGCTCGGCTCGCTGCTCGTGAATCCCGGCGGCCCGGGCGCCTCGGGCGTCGACTTCATCCGCGACAGCGTGGACTACGCGGTCGACGACGAGCTCGCCGCCCGGTACGACGTCGTGGGCTTCGATCCGCGCGGCGTGGGCGCCTCCACGGCTGTCTCGTGCCTCGACGACGCCGGCCTCGACTCCTACCTGTACGACGTCACGCCGGGGGAGCGCGGGAGCGACGAGTGGATCGCGGCGCAGCGGACCGCCGCGGCGGCGTTCGCCGACGCCTGCGCCCAGCGCAGCGGCGCCCTCCTCGGCGAGGTCCCCACGCCGAACGCCGCCCGCGACCTCGATGTGCTCCGCGCCGCGCTCGGCGACGAGTCGCTGAACTACCTCGGCTACTCCTACGGGACGTTCCTCGGAGCGACGTACGCGGGACTGTTCCCCGATCGCGTGGGGCGCCTCGTGCTCGACGGGGCGATCGATCCGGCCGCGACCTCGCTCGACGTCGTCCGCGAGCAGGCGAAGGGCTTCGAGAGCGCCCTGCGCGCCTACCTCGCCGACTGCCTCGGCACCGCGGCCTGCCCCTTCACGGGCTCGGTCGAGGACGGGATGGCGCAGGTGCGGGCGATGCTGGAGCGCGTCGACGCGTCGCCGATCCGCGCGGCCGATGGGCGCGTCCTCGGCTCCAGCACCCTCTTCACCGCCATCGTCTACCCGCTGTACGACGCGGGGGCGTGGGGAGCCCTGAGCGAGATGCTCGCGGAGGTGCGGAAGGGCGCGGCGGAGACCGCGTTCCAGTACGCGGACGCGTACAACGGGCGCGACGCCGACGGCGGCTACCGCGACAACGCGACCGAGGCGTTCCTCGCGATCAACTGCGTCGACTACTCCTACACCGGCGACACCGCCGTGATGCGGGCGGACGCAGCCGCCCTCGAGGAGGCGGCTCCCACGATCGGGCGCTACATGGCCTACGGGGACATCCTCTGCAGCGAGTGGCCCGCGGCCTTCGAGGGCTCCCGCGCGCCCATCGCGGCGGAGGGCTCGGCACCGATCCTGGTCGTCGGCACCACCAACGATCCCGCCACGCCCTACGTCTGGGCAGAGGCGCTGGCCGGGCAGCTCGCCGAGGGCCGACTCCTCACCTACACGGGCGAGGGGCACACCGCCTACAACAAGTCGAACGCGTGCGTGAACGACACGGTCGACGCGTACCTGCTCGAGGGCGTCGTGCCGGAGGAGGATCCGCAGTGCTGAACGAGACCGGCGCCTCGAGCGCCCGGCCCGGCCTCCGCGAGCGCAAGCGGCTCGCCACCCGGCGGGCCATCGAGATGGCCGTGCTGCGCCTGGCCACCGAGCGCGGCCCCGACCGCGTGACGATCGAGGACGTCTCGCGGCAGGCCGACGTCTCGACCCGGACGTTCTTCAACTACTTCGCCTCGAAGGAGGACGCCCTCGTCGGCGGTCTCCCCGTGATCACCGACGACACCGCCGCCGACTTCCTCCGGGGCGACGGCCCTGTGCTCGAGGCGCTGCAGACCGTGTTCGTCGCCGCCATGGAGGAGCCGATGGAGGACGATCGCGAGCTGCACCTGCTCCGGCGCGAGCTGTTCCGCGAGCACCCGCAGCTCGTCGGTCTCAAGATCGCGGGGATGCGCGACTTCGAGGTCGCGGTGGAGGAGCTCGTGGCCGACCGCCTCTCGCGCACCGAGCCCGACGTCGAGCGCGCCCGCAGCCGCGCCCGCATGCTCACCCTCGTCGGACTCGCCGCGATGCGGCACGCGTGGGCCGGCTGGGCGGACCAGGACGGACGCGACGCCCTCGCCGGCCGCGTGGCCGCGTCCTTCGAGGAGCTCCGCGCCGTCCTCGCGTGAGCGGGGCCGTGCCGGCCCTCGTGTTCACGACCGGGCTCGGCAGCGGGTATGCTGTGTACTCGTGTCCGGGGCTCAGGCCCCTGTTCACGCCGCCTTAGCTCAGTCGGCAGAGCGTCTCACTCGTAATGAGAAGGTCGTGGGTTCGATTCCCACAGGCGGCTCCACATTGCACCTGCACGTGTAGCCCGGAGTGTAGCCGGTCGCACGGTCCGGCTGATCCTGCTTCCAGGAGCCGCTCGCGAGCCGCGACTACCATGTCCTGGATGACCGAGCCGCGATCGACCGACGCCTCCCGCCGACGGCCCTGGCTGCTCGCGGTGGCCGGTGCCGTCGTCGCCGTGCTGCTGGGAACGGGCGCGGTCGCCGTCGGAGCGGCGCTCGGCGGTGACGAGGCGCCTCGGGCGGCCGCCACGTCGACTCCCGCAGCGACCGCGACCGTCGCCCCCACCGCCACTCCCACTCCCTCCGCCCGGCCGACCGCCGCGGAGATCACGTCCGCCCTGCGCACCTGCTCCGTCGCCGACGCGGCGGCCGACCCGCGGCTCGGGTCGATGCAGGCGCGCGTCGTCGACGCGGCGACCGGCCAGGTGCTGTTCGACCGCGGAGGGCTCACCCCCTCGCGCACCGCGAGCGCCCTCAAGATCCTGACCGCCGCCTCCGCTCTGGCGGTGCTCGGACCCGACGCGCGGATCGCCACCACCGCGGTGCGCGGGGAGGCGCCCGGTTCCGTCGTGCTCGTCGGCGGCGGCGACCTCACCCTCAGCCGTCTCCCGAGCGGGCAGGAGTCGTTCTACCCGGGAGCGGCGCACCTCGACGATCTCGCAGCGCAGGTCGAGAGCGCGTGGGCGGCCGACCCGGCGACGGCCGGCACGCCGATCACCTCGCTGGTCCTGGACTCCTCCCTCTTCACCGGCGACACCTGGCAGCCCTCGTGGAACCGCAAGGAGCAGACGCAGGGCTACATGCCCGAGATCACGGCGCTCCAGGTCGACGGCGACCGGGCGGATCCGACCGCGTCCACCTCGGTGCGCGGCACCGACCCGATCGGGCGGGCGGGCTCGGCGTTCGCCGGCGAGCTGCCCGGATCGCCGACCGTCAGCACGGGGACGGCGCCGGACGGTGCGGCGGTCCTGGGCACCGTCGAGTCGGCTCCGGTCCGGGAGCTGGTGCAGCAGATGCTGCTCGTCTCGGACAACGCGATCGCCGAGATGCTCGCCCGGCTCGTCGCGATCCGCACCGGAGCCGGCAGCACGTTCGCGGCCGAGCAGGCGGGAGTGCTGCAGGGCCTCTCGGGCTACGGCGTCGACACGGCGGGCATCGTCGTCGCGGACGGCTCGGGGCTGAGCGACGACAACTCCGTCGCGCCCGCGTACTTCACGGAGCTCCTGCGGAAGGTGCAGGCCCGCGAGGGCGATCTGGGCGTCGTGCTGGACGGGCTGCCCGTGTCGGGGCGGACAGGGTCGCTCTCGTACGCCGACCGGTTCGCGGGCGACAACGCCGTGGCCGACGGCGCGGTGCTCGCGAAGACCGGCTGGATCGACACCGGCTACACGCTCGCGGGCGTCGTCACCGCGGCCGACGGCACCGTGATGACCTTCGCGGTGTACGCCCTCGGCGACGTCGCCGACTCCGCGAAGACCGCGATCGACACGCTCGTCACCGGCTTCTACCGCTGCGGCGCCTCGCTCTCCGACTCCTGATCCCCGACTCCTGCCCCCGACTCCCCTCCACCCGTCCCGGAAGGACCCCCATGACCACCGCGCTCCTGATCGTCGACGTGCAGAACGACTTCACCGAGGGCGGCGCCCTCGCCGTCGCCGGGGGCGCCCGGGTCGCCGAGGACGTCTCGACCTACCTCACCGCCCACCCCGACCGGTACCGGACGGTCCTCGCCTCGCGCGACTGGCACGACGGCGGCAACGACAACGGCGGTCACTTCTCCACCGCGCCCGACTTCGTCGACAGCTGGCCGGTGCACTGCGTGGCGGGGACCCCCGGTGCCGAGTACCACCCGGCGCTGAGGACGGACACCGTCGACGTGCACGTCTGGAAGGGCCAGGGCCGTCCCTCGTACTCGGCGTTCGAGGGCACGACGTCCGACGGCGATGCTCTGCCGGAGGTCCTCGCGCGCCTGGGCGTCACCGAGCTCGACATCGTCGGTCTCGCGACGGACCACTGCGTCCGCGCCTCGGCGCTCGACGCGCGGGCGGCGGGCCTCGAGGTGCGGGTCCTCGACGATCTCGTCGCCGGGGTGTCGGCGGAGGCGAGCGCGGCGGCACTGCGCGAGCTCGCCGCCGCAGGGGTCCGCATCGAGCCGTCGGCCTGATCGGGATCCGCCGCTCCGCCCCCGGGCAGCCGCGGCACGGCGAGTACCATCGGAGAGGTGATCCTCTCCCGCGAGCGCCTTCCGCGCCGCGATCCGCAGAGAAAGAGCGATACTGTGACTGATTCCGTCGACTCCCGCGCCGCCTCCGAGGCGGCCCTCCTCGCGCGCACTCCGGCGCAGCTGTACATCGGAGGAGAGTGGGTCGACGCCTCGGGCGGCGGGACCCTCGACGTGGAGGACCCGGCGACCGGCGAGGTCCTGCGGACGATCGCCGATGCGACTCCGGAGGACGGTCTGCGCGCCCTCGACGCCGCTGCCGGCGCCGCGGACGCGTGGGCTGCGACCGCGCCCCGTCGGCGCGGGGAGATCCTCCGTCGCGCCTTCGACCTGCTCCAGGAGCGCAAGGACGAGTTCGCGCTGCTGATGACGCTCGAGATGGGCAAGCCGATCGCCGAGGCGCTCGGCGAGGTGGCTTACGGAGGCGAGTTCCTCCGCTGGTTCAGCGAGGAGGCCGTGCGCATCTCGGGTCGCTACGGGGTCAACCCCGAGGGGACGGGGCGGATGATCGTCTCGCAGCACCCCGTCGGGCCGTGCTACCTGATCACCCCCTGGAACTTCCCGCTCGCCATGGCGACCCGGAAGATCGCGCCCGCACTGGCGGCGGGCTGCACCGTCGTCGTGAAGCCGGCGGAGCTCACTCCGCTGACCACCCTCGCGTTCGCAGCGCTGCTCACCGAGGCGGGGGTCCCAGCCGGCGTCGTCAACGTGGTCACCACCTCGAGCGCGGGGGCGGTGTCGGAGCCGATCCTCGCCGATCCCCGACTGCGGAAGGTCTCGTTCACCGGATCCACCCCCGTGGGGCAGACGCTGCTGAAGCAGGCGGCGTCGAACGTCCTGCGCACCTCGATGGAGCTCGGCGGCAACGCGCCCTTCGTCGTCTTCGAGGACGCCGACCTCGACCGGGCGGTCGAGGGCGCGATGGCCGCGAAGTTCCGCAACATCGGCCAGGCGTGCACCGCGGCCAACCGCTTCTTCGTGCACGAGTCGATCGCCGAGGAGTTCGCGGCCCGGGTGACCGAGAGGGTCGCCGCGCTGCGGGTCGGCCGCGGCACCGAGCCGGGCGTCGGCATCGGTCCGCTCATCGACGACCGGGCCGTCGCGAAGACCGGCTCGCTCGTCGACGACGCCGTCTCGCGCGGCGCCCGGGTGCGGGTCGGCGGCCACGGGATCGACGGGGCGGGGCACTTCTACGAGCCCACGGTGCTGTCGGGGGTCGCGGCGGGCAGCGAGCTGCTGCGCACCGAGATCTTCGGGCCGGTGCTGGCGATCACGCCGTTCCGCGACGAGGAGGAGGCCGTGCGCCTCGCGAACGACACCGAGTTCGGACTGGTCGGCTACGTCTTCACGCGCGATCTCGCGAGGGGCCAGCGCATGATCGAGCGCCTGCAGACCGGGATGATGGGGCTCAACGTCGGAGTCGTCTCGAACGCGGCGGCGCCGTTCGGCGGGGTGAAGCACTCCGGTCTGGGCCGCGAGGGCGGCCTCGAGGGCATCGGCGAGTACCTCAGCACGAAGTACACGCTCACCCCCGACCCGTTCGCCTGATCCGTGGAGCTCGTCGAGGTCTCCTCTCTCGAGGATCCGCGCCTGCGCGACTACGCGCACGCCACGGACGTCGCGCTGAAGAACGCGCGCGGGGCGCAGGGCCTCTACATCGCGGAATCGGCGCTGGTCCTGGAGCGCGCCCTGCGCGCGGGGCACCGCCCCCGCTCCGTCCTGGCCCTGGGGTCCTCGGCGGCGGAGGCCGAGCGCCTCGTGGGCGACCACGACGTGCCGGTGTTCACCGGTCCCGGGGAGCTCCTCGCCGAGCTCACCGGCTACGTGCTCCACCGGGGACTGATCGCCGCGATGGACCGCCCCGTCCTCCCCGACCCCGCCGAGCTGATCTCGGGCGCGCGCCGGATCGTGGTGCTGGAGGACGTGGTCGATCCGACGAACGTCGGCGCGATCTTCCGCTCCGTGGGAGCGATCGGCGCGGACGCGGTGCTCGTCACGCCGCGCTGCTCCGACCCGTTCTACCGCCGGGCGATCCGCGTCAGCATGGGCACCGTGCTGCAGGTGCCGTGGACGCGGGTGGGCGATTGGGGTGCGACGACCTCGCTCCTGCACGGGGCGGGCTTCACGATCGCGGCGATGGCGCTGACACCCGGCGCGGTGCCGCTGCGGACGTTCGCCGCTCGGGCTCCGGACCGGGTGGCCCTGGTGCTGGGGACGGAGGGGGCCGGTCTGAGCGACGAGGCGCTCGCCTCCGCCGATGTCGCGGTGCAGATCCCGATGCGGCACGGGATCGACTCGCTCAACGTCGCGGCGGCCAGCGCGGTCGCCATGTGGGCGCTCGCGGATCCGGACTGAGCGGCGCGGCCCGGCGGCAGGACCGATCCGCTCGATCGCGCGGCAAGCGTCCGCCGATGCGCGCCGCACCCGCGCGGGCGGCCGCCGCTGGAGTACCGTGACAGCCGTCCCTGCTCGCCGCGTCCGAACGAGGTCGACATGCCCCAGCCCCGGGTCGCCCCGCGAGTGCTCGGCCGACGCCCGCTCGCGCTGCCGGCTCTCGCGGCCCTCGTCCTCGCTCTCGTGAGCGGCTGCGGCAGCCCCCTCGCCGAGGTGCCCGACGATGCGGAACCGCGACAGGCCACGAGCTCCACGCCCTCCCCGGACGAGTCCTCCGGCGACGCTCCGGCGACCGACCCGGCCCTCGACGACTCCGCGTCCGTCACCCGCCGGATCACCGACTGCCTCGCCCGCTGGGGGCTGGGCGAGCGCCCGCCGGCGCCCGCGGCGACCGCCGACGAGGAGGAGCGGAGCGAGGCGATCCGGCTCGGGCAGCAGTACGACGAGACGCTGACCACCTGCTCGGCCGAGGCGATGTCGACGGCCGCACCGGTGCCGGGGTCCTGATCATGCGACTCGACGGCATGGCCGCGCTCGTCGCGGGCGGGGCGTCCGGGCTGGGAGCGGCGACGGCGATCGCCCTGCACGACGCGGGCGCGCGGGTCCACGTCCTGGATCTGCCCGCCGCCCTCGATCGCGCGGACCTGCCGGACGGCGTCCGGGCGACGCCGGGCGACGTGCTCGACTCGGAGGCCGTCGCGCGCGCCGTCTCGGCCGCGGGCGAGCTGCGCATCGCGGTGTCCTGCGCCGGGATCGCCACTCCGGGCCGCCTGCTCGGCCGCGACGGCCCCCTCGCCCTCGAGGACTTCGAGCGGGTGCTCCGGGTCAACACGGTCGGCACCCTGAACGTGCTCCGTCTCGCCGCGGCGTCGATCGCCGAGCGCGAGCCCCTCGAGGGGGAGCGCGGCGTGCTCGTCACGACGTCGTCCGTCGCCGCGTTCGAGGGCCAGATCGGCCAGGCCGCCTACGCGGCGTCGAAGGGCGCCGTCGCCGCGCTCACGCTGCCGCTGGCGCGCGAGCTTGCGGCCGTGCTGATCCGCGTGGTCTCGATCGCTCCCGGCACGTTCGACACGCCCCTCCTGGCGGCGCTGCCCGAGGCGGCCAGGCAGGCGCTCGGCGGGGCGACGCCGCACCCGGCGCGGCTGGGCCGCCCGTCCGAGTTCGCCGCGCTCGTGCGGCACATCGTCGAGAACCCGATGCTCAACGGCGAGGTCGTCCGTCTCGACGGCGCGCTGCGGCTGCCGCCGCGCTGAGCCGGCCCGCCCAGCCCCTGTCTCTCCTACCCA
>NZ_JAMRYM010000089.1:0-14000 GCF_023743255.1 Rathayibacter rubneri
CGGGGCACCATGAAGGTGTACGGGATCCGGAGGAACACGATGACTGCTGCACCGCCCACCACCACCTCCCCCATCACCGTCACCGCCTCCGGCCTCACCCGTCGGCCCGGCCGGTGGATCGACGGCTGGAATCCCGAGGACCCCGCGCAGTGGGCGGCGGAGGGACGCTCCGTCGCCTCCCGCAACCTGCGCTGGTCGATCTTCGCCGAGTTCCTCGGCTTCGTCGTCTGGCAGCTCTGGTCGGTCGTCGTCGTGCAGCTGCCGGCGGCGGGCTTCGACTTCACTACGGGGGAGATCTTCTGGCTCATCTCGATGCCGAGCCTCGTCGGCGCGACCCTCCGGATCCCGTACACCTTCATGGTGCCCCGCTTCGGCGGGCGCAACTGGACCATCGTCTCGGCCGCGCTCCTGCTCATCCCGAGCATCGGCCTGGCGCTCGCGGTCGGGAACCCCGAGACGCCCTTCGGCGTGATGCTGCTGATCGCGGCGCTCGCCGGCTTCGGCGGCGGCAACTTCGCCAGCTCCATGGCGAACATCACCTTCTTCTACCCGCACGCCCAGAAGGGCTACGCGCTCGGGCTGAACGCGGCGGGCGGCAACCTGGGCGCGGCCGTCGCCCAGCTGGTCGTGCCGATCGCGATCACGATCGGCGCCGCGGCGACCGTCAACCTGCCGCTCGCAGGCTGGATCTGGGTGCCGCTGATCGTCGTCGCCATGATCGGCGCGTACAAGCGCATGGACAACCTCTCCACCGCCAAGGCCGACGTCGCCGCCTCGCTCGCCGCGCTGCGCGAGCCGCACCTGTGGATCCTGGCCGTCCTCTACATCGGCACCTTCGGCTCGTTCATCGGCTTCGCCGGGGTGTTCCCCAAGCTCATCGCCGACACCTTCCCCGAGTACTCGACGTTCGCCATCGGCTCCGCGACGCTGACGCTCGCGTTCCTCGGCGCGCTCGTCGGCTCGCTCTCCCGCCCCTACGGCGGACGCCTCGCCGACCGCTTCGGCGGCGCCCCGGTCACGATCGCCGCGTTCATCGCGATGGGCGCCGGGATCATGGGAGTCATCGCGACCCTTCCGCTGGGCAGCTTCTGGCTCTTCCTGCTTGGGTTCCTCGTGCTCTTCGCCGCGGCGGGCATCGGCAACGGCGCGACCTACCGCATGATCCCGACCGTCTTCGCCCTGCGGGCCCGGCAGTCGGGAGGCGACGGAGTCGGAGCGCAGCGCACGGCCGCCGCCGCCCTGGGCCTCATCTCGGCCATCGGCGCCTACGGCGGCTTCGTGATCCCGCAGCTGCTGGGCTTCTCGAAGACCGCGTTCGGCGACTACACGACGGCGCTGGGCTGGTTCGTGGCCGCCTACGCGGTGATGCTCGCGATCACGGCGGGCGTCTACCTCCGCCTCGCCGCGAAGACGGGGACCAGGATCTGACGATGCCGACCGCCGCCGCACCGACCCTCCCGCAGGCCTCCCCCGCGGGCGTCGACTCCCACTGCCCCTACTGCGCACTGCAGTGCGCGATGACGCTGACCCCGGTCGACGCTCCGGCGCCGATCGCGGTCAGCGGGCGGGAGTTCCCGACGAACCGGGGCG
This sequence comes from Rathayibacter rubneri, assembly GCF_023743255.1. NCBI lineage: Bacteria > Bacillati > Actinomycetota > Actinomycetes > Micrococcales > Microbacteriaceae > Rathayibacter > Rathayibacter rubneri. The sequence goes on from NZ_JAMRYM010000089.1 coordinate 1,591, forward strand.
GGCTGTGCGCCAAGGGCTGGACGGCGGCCGAGCTGCTCGCGAGCGGGCAGCGGCTGCGCGCTCCGCTGATGCGCGGCGCCGACGGAGCCTTCGCGGAGGTGTCGTGGGAGCGGGCGCTGGACGCGGTGGCCGAGGCGGTCGTCTCGACCCGCGTCCGCCACGGCGCCGACGCGGTCGCGGTGTTCGGCGGCGGCGGTCTCACCAACGAGAAGGCGTACCAGCTGGGCAAGTTCGCCCGGATCGCCCTCGGCACCTCCCGGATCGACTACAACGGCCGGTTCTGCATGTCCTCGGCCGCCGCGGCGGGCAACCGGGCGTTCGGAGTCGACCGGGGGCTGCCGTTCCCCGTGACCGACCTCGACGAGGCCGACACGGTCCTGCTGCTCGGCTCGAACGTCGCCGCCACCATGCCGCCCTTCCTCGCGCACCTGGCCGGAGCGCGCTCGCGCGGCGGACTCGTGGTCGTCGACCCCCGCCGCTCCGCCACCGCCCGCCTCACCGAGGACGGCGCGGGGATCCACCTCCAGCCCGCACCCGGCACCGACCTCGCGCTGCTGCTCGGACTCACCCACCTCGTGCTCGCCGAGGGGCTGGCCGACGCGGAGTACCTCGAGGCGCGCACGACCGGGTTCGACGCGGTGCGCCGCAGCGTCGCGTCGTGGTGGCCCGAGCGCACCTCCTCCGTCACCGGCGTGCCGGTCGAGCTGCTGCGCCGCACCGCCCGGCGGCTCGCCGAGGGCCGCTCCTACGTGCTCACCGGCCGCGGAGTCGAGCAGCACGTCGACGGCACCGACACCGCGACCGCGGCGATCAACCTGGCGCTCGTGCTCGGCCTCGTCGGCCGACCGGGCTCGGGGTACGGCACCCTCACCGGGCAGGGCAACGGCCAGGGCGGCCGCGAGCACGGCCAGAAGGCCGATCAGCTCCCCGGCTACCGCTCGATCCGCGACCCGGAGGCGCGACGCCACGTCGCCGGGGTGTGGGGGGTCGACGAGGCGTCGATCCCCGGGCCAGGACTCCCTGCCGTCGCACTGCTGGGCGAGCTCGGCCGCTCCGTCCGCTGCCTGCTCGTGCACGGCTCGAACGTGGTCGTCTCGGCGCCCGACGTCGACGCGGTGCGGGCGGGGCTCGCGGCGCTCGACACCCTCGTCGTCTGCGACTTCTTCCTCTCCGAGACGGCCGCGCTCGCCGACATCGTCCTGCCCGTGCCGCAGTGGGCGGAGGAGGAGGGCACGATGACCTCGCTCGAGGGCCGCGTGCTGCGCCGCCGCCGCGCCCTCGAGCCGCCGTCGGGCGTCCGCAGCGAACTCTGGATCCTGAGCGAGCTCGCCCGCCGGCTCGACGCGCCCTCGACCTGGTCGACCGTGCCGTCGGAGGTCTTCGACGAGCTGGCCCGCGCCTCCGCGGGCGGGCCGGCCGACTACTCCGGCCTCTCGCACGCCCTGCTCGACACGGGAGTCGCGGCCTACTGGCCCTACCCCGCCGGCAGCTCCGGCACCCCGCGGCTGTTCGGCGAGCGCTTCGGCCACGCCGACGGCCGGGCGCGGATGGTCGCCGTGTCGGCCGCCGACCGCTCGGTCGTCGACCGCGGCGACGAGCTGACGCTGATCACCGGGCGCTACCTGCAGCAGTACCAGTCGGGGACGCAGACCCGCCGGGTCGCGGAACTCGACGCGGCCCGGCCCGAGGCCCGGCTCGAGATCCACCCGGCGACCGCGTCGCGGCTGGGCGTGCGCGACGGGGCGCCCGTCTCGATCGGCAACGCGCGCGGCGTCGTCACGGCCCGCGCGAGCGTGACCGCCGACATCCGGCACGACACCGTGTTCCTGCCCTTCCACTACGCCGGTCGCGAGTGCGCCAATCTGCTCACCGAGGCGGTCGTCGATCCGATCTCGTCCATGCCGGAGTTCAAGCGCACCCGGGTCTGGGTGCGCGCGGAAGGAGCGTCCGATGCCGTCTGACCGCCACCCCGAGCGCGTGGTCCTCGTGGGCTACGGCCCCGTCGGCGCGCGCTTCGTCGAGGAGCTGCTGCCCGCCGTCCGCGCCGGCTCCGTCGCACTGACCGTCGTCGGCGCCGAGAGCGACGACGCCTACAACCGCGTGCTGCTCGCCGAGTACGCCGTCGGCCGGGCCGAGCGCGAGCGACTCGACCTCGGCGACCGCGCGGTGGCGGAGGAGGCGGGCGTCGTCTTCCGTCTCGGGACCGCCGCGGTCGGCCTCGACCGCGCGCGCAATGTCGTGCGCCTGCACGACGACGAGCGCCTCGCCTACGACCGCCTCGTCTTCGCCACCGGCGCCCGCGCGAACGTGCCCACGCTCGCCGGGATGGAGCGCGCGCGCCGCGACCGCCGGGTGCGCTCGGCGTCCCCCGGAACGCTCGACGTCGGCGCCGCTCCGCTGCCCGACCGCGTGGTCGCCCTGCGCGATCTCGCCGACGCGCGCACCGTCCGCGAGGCCGTGCGCGCCGGCTCCCGCATCGTGGTGCTGGGCGCGGGAGTGCTGGGGGTCGAGTTCGCGCTCGCGGCGGCCGAGCAGGGCGCCGAGGTCGTCGTCGTCTACCACGGCGACATCCCCATGGGCCGCAACCTCGACCACGGCGGCGGGCGGATGCTCGCCGCAGCGGCACGCGCGGCCGGGCTCGAGATGGTCTCGCACGCCCGCTCCGAGAGCATCCTGCTCGCGCACGACGACCTCGGCCGCGCGCACTTCCAGGCGCTGGTCTGCGCCGACGGCAAGCAGATCGAGGGCGATCTGCTCGTGCTCTCCTGCGGAGTCGGAGCGCGCACCGAGCTCGCGGCGGGCGCCGACCTCGCCGTCTCGACCGGGATCCTCGTCGACGAGCACCAGCGCAGCTGGAGCGACCCCGACGTCTACGCGATCGGCGATTGCGCGCACGTCGCGCCGCGCGGCTCCGCTCTGCCCGACGGCCGCGTCGAGGGCGGGCCGAGCGGACTGATCGGGCCCGGGTGGCAGCAGGCCGACCGCCTCGCGGCCCGGATCACCGCCGAGTCCGCGGGCCGGGAGGCGGACGAGCGGGTGCCCGAGGCGCGGCCCGCCGTAGTGATGCTGAAGGCCGACGGCGTCGACCTGGTGGCCGGCGGCGACCCCACTCCGGAGCCGTGGGACGCGGCCCCCCACTCCGCCTCGTGCGCCGACCACGCCGAGGTGACGGTCTGGGCCGACCCTGCCCGCGGCGGGTACGCGAAGCTCGTGACGGTGGGCGGAGTGCTCCGCGGCTTCGTGTCGGTGGGTCTGCCGCGGGTGGGCGCCGAGCTGACGCTGCTGTTCGAGCGCGGCTCCGAGCTGCCCGCCGACCGCTCCAGCCTGCTGCGACTGGACGCCCCGGATGCGGGCGCCGCGCCCACCGGCGACCCGTTCGCGCCCGACGCCACAGTCTGCTGGTGCAACGGCGTCTCGGCCGGCACCATCGCCGAGGCGGCGGCCGCCGGGAACGACACGGTCGCGTGCATCGGCACCGCGACCCGTGCGGGCACGGGCTGCGGCGGCTGCACCGGCCGCATCTCGGAGCTGCTGGCGCGCACGGCCGTCCCGGCCTGAGCGCGGCGGAGAGGCGCCGCCGCGACGCTCCTCACTCTCCGCCGTGCTCGCCGATGACCCGACGGGCCAGCGTCAGACGCTCCTCCCACTCCGCGTCCTCCGCCGCGAGCGCCGCCTCGTTCTCCCCGAGGAACGCCACCTGATAGGCGGCGACCACGTCGACGAAGGTCTGCGCCGCCCCCGTGCTCTGCAGGCAGTCCACCTGGTCGAGTGCGGCACGGATCCCGGATTCGCTGTCGGCGGCCTCGGCGAGGACCGGCGAGTAGGGCGTCCAGGCGTCGTCGAAGGTCCACCCGCGCTCCTGAATGCAGCCCCGGTAGCCGAGGAGGGCCGCCCGCCACACCGGATCCGATTCCGCCCACTCCCAGCTCTCGGCGGTTCCGCGCGCGAGCACCGAGTCGGCCGGAGACGGCTCAGCGAGTGCCGCAGCCGCCTCGTCGGACTCGTCCGGGCAGGCGAGCACGACCTCGTAGGCGACTCTCTCGGCACGGTCCCGTCCCACGCGAGCCGTGCCGACGTGAGCGGATCCGAGGCGGGGCCGAGGCCCGTCCTGAGAGCCCGCTCGCGGGTCCAGACCCCGAAGAAGTTCAGATCGCCCAGGGTCGTGGGCGGGAAGTCGAGCACATCGACGAGAGCGACGTCGACGCCGCGCTCCGCGGCGCAGTCCTCGGTCAGGAGATCGGATGCCCGCTGGATCCGCTGCCGGCCGAGAGCGTCCGGGCCGAAGGCGTCGAGCGGAAGACGCACGGTCTCGGAAGCCGGGTCGAGCACCGCTGCGCCGGGGACGACGACGATGTCCGGTCGGGCGTGATCGGAGCGGTCCGACGGCGCGCAGCCCGCGAGGGGGAGTACGCCGCTCACGAGGGCGCACGCTGCAACAACGGCAGTGCGTCGGCGCTGGCGCATGCGCTCAGTAGACGGTCACGCTCGAGATCTGGTCGTTCCAGGTGCCGCCGTCCGGTCGCCGTTCGAACTGCAGCCGCAACGGCTGCGCTGGAGCGAGGCCCCCCGCGATCAGGGAGACGGTTCTCGGTCGGATCGAGCCGGTCTGCTCGGTGCGTCGGATGCTCATGCTGTCTGCCTCTCGTCGTGTGACACGAATCCAAGCACACTCCTGTATGGCCATCCACGGATGGCGCATCCCGACGGGTGCCAGTGCCCGGTCCTCGCCGACGGCAGAGGGAAGGGGAGGCCAGGCGCATGCCCGGCCTCCCCTTCGAGAGTGCGCGCGGATCAGGCGCGCGAGGTGCGGCGCTTCACGGCGAGCAGCGACACGGCACCGGCGAGGAGCAGCGCGGCGCCACCGGCGGCGAGCCCGGCCGTCTCGACGCCGGTGCTCGCGAGCGTGCCGCGTCCGGTCTTCCCGGACGTCGTCACCGCCGCGGGAGTCGACGGGGCGACGGGAGCCGCCGTGGCGGTCGGCGCCGGCGTCGCGGCCGGGCCCTCACTGGAAGCGCCGCCGTCGAGGGTCGCGGCGGCGATGAGACGTCCGTACTCGTCGTACGAGGCGTAGGTGTGCGGCTCGGTCGTGAACTCCGCGGGGATCGTCTGCGTGTAGGCGCCGCCGGCGATGACGGCCGTGCCGATCTCCTTCGGCTCGGAGTAGAGGTAGCTCGTCACCTCGAGGCCGTCGAGGTCGCCCGGCGTCTCGTCGCTGAACTGCAGTCCGCTGACGGTGAGGTCGAAGGCCACCCCCGTCTCGTACTGCGCGGGCGCGAGGTCGTACTCGCCGACGGCGATCAGGCCGCCGTTCTCGAGGGTGTCGAGACTCGGCACGTCCGGCGTCGGCGCCTCGCCGACGAGCGTCTCCTCGTAGGTGACGGCGTCGATCGTCCAGCTCACGGTCTCGCCGCGGTAGGCGAACACCTCGTACGTCTCGGCGGGCGGGTCGTCCCGCGGGTTGCTGGGGTTCGTCAGGTAGATGTCGACCGGACCGGCGTAGGTCGTGACGGCCCCCGTGCCGTCGGTGTCGAGGGACCCCGTCGTCCAGCTGATCGACCCGCCCGACCCGGGCACCTGGAAGCCGGCGACGGCGGTCCAGCCCGCCCACTCCGGACCGAAGTCCAGCTGCACGGTGCCGCCGTTGGCGGGGATCCCGTCGTTCTCGGCGGCCGCAGCGGGCCCTGCTCCGAGGAGCACCCCCGCTGCGCCGATGGACAGGACGAGGGCGGCCCCCAGGCCGCCGGTGACAGTGCGCGCGCGTGAGTCCACGTGCTTCCCCCCGGATGATGCTGATGTCGCTGCGGCGCAGATCGGCCGCTCAGGGCGATCATCCGCGTTCGCTCAGCCGACCGCAAGGCCCCGCTCATGGAGGGTCCCGAACGCTCACCTCCGCAGCTCGCGCGCCGGTTCGACGGCCGCCGAGCGCCGCGCGGGGATCAGGGCCGCCGCTCCGCCGACGAGCGCGCCGAGCAGCGGACCCTGCACGAGCACGCCGACCGCGAGCACCGGCGTCCAGCCCTGACCCGCGGAGGCGGCCAGCACCACTCCGATCCCCACTGCCGTGCCGAGGCCCCCGCCGACCAGGCCGGTGAGCGCGCTCTCGAGCACGAAGAGCGCACCGATGCCGGCCCGGGAGGCGCCGAGCGCGCGACGCAGGCCGATCTCAGACCGTCGAGCGGCCACCGCGCTCCAGACCGAGGCGGAGGCACCGGCGATCGCGAGCACCAGCAGCACCGCCCCGGTGGAGCGCACCAGCTGCTCGAGCTGAGCGGTGATGCGGCTGCGCAGCCCCGCGAGGTCGGCGGCTCGTCCTTCAGCGTCGTCGGCGCCGGGGACGACTCCGAGCCGCTCGGCCGCCTCGAGACCGACGAGCGCGATCGAGTCGGCCACCGGCGCCGGAGCCGCGAGAAGGGCGCCGACCGAGGCGGGCGCCGTGACGAGGCCGAGTGCCGCGACCGCGTCGCCGCCGAGCGCGACCACCGGCACGGAGCCCGCCGAGGCGTCGAGGACGGCGTCCGGCGCGCGGGTCACCGGCGCCCGCAGGTCGGAGACGTCCCAGCGCAGCCCGACGTGCAGGACGCCGTCGAGCGCGGCGAGGCGTTCGGCGTCGGCCTCGGCGACATCACGGTCGGCGGAGGTCGGAGTGATCCGCACCAGGGAACCGGCCGCACTGCGGACCGACTCGTCGACCTGGCGCGCTGCCGTCACCGTGAGGGCGTCGGCGGCCACCAGCCCTCCGGCGCCGATCGCCACGATCGCCACGGCGACCAGCGCGCGGGAGGGCCTCGCCAGGAGGCCGAGCACCGCGTCCGACAGGAGCGCGGCCGAGCGGCGCCGCGCCCGCGGCGGCACAGGGAGGGGGACAGCCGCGTGCACGACCGCCGCGGGCACCGGCGCGGCCGGCCCCTCGAGGCGTCCGCGCCGCATCGAGAGGTGCCGGTCCGCGCGGGCGGCGAGGCGCGAGTCGTGCGTCACGACGACGAGCGCCATCCCGCCGTTCCGGAGCGACTCCAGGACCCCCACGATCCCGTCGCCCGTCTCCTCGTCGAGGCTGCCGGTCGGCTCGTCGAGGAGCAGGACGCTCGGCCGGTGCACGAGGGCGCGCGCGAGGGCCACGCGCTGGCGCTCCCCTCCGGAGAGCAGCTCCACGCGGGTGAGCGCCTTGTGCGCCAGCCCTACTTCGCCGAGGACCCGGAGGATGCGCTCGCTCCGATCGTGCGGGTCGAGCCTCGCGGCGTTCAGAGCGACGTTCTGCGCCGCCGTCCGGCCGGGCAGCAGGTGCGGGTCCTGGAAGACGAAGCCGAACCGCTCGCCGCGCAGCGCGTCGAGCCGCCGACCGCTCATCGCGGCGGTGTCGATTCCGTCGACGCGCACAGCTCCCGCATCGGGGATGTCGAGGAGTCCGAGCACGCTCAGGAGCGTCGACTTGCCCGAGCCGGACGGGCCCGTGATCGCGACGAACTCGCCCGCCTCCACGGTCAGGTCGACGCCGCGCAGCGGGTGGTTCTCGGCGTCGAAGCGGCGCTCGAGGGCGAGGCACTGCAGAACCGGCACCGCGTCAGCCGATCACGACGGTGTCGCCGACGGCGAGGGCGGGCTCGCCCGCGAGCAGCGCCCAGCCGTCGGCCACGGCACGGACGTCGACGTCGACGCGCCTCGGACCGCCGTCCTGCTGGACCAGCACGAAGGTGGTGGCGCCGTCCTGCCGCAGCGCCGTCGCCGGCACTCCGATCCGCTCGGCGCCCCGCTCGCCGAAGGTCAGCGACACGGAGGAGCCGGCAGCGAGAGCCGCGCGGTCGCCCTCGGCGACGAGCACCGTGACGTCGTAGCCCGGCGGCGCGTCGTCGACGGCCGGCGCGAACGGGCCGATGCTCTCGAGCGCACCGGCGACGCGCGCACCGGAGGCCGGCTGGACGACCGTGACGGCCGAGCCCGCCGCCAGGGAGTCGACGGTCGCCGCGTCGACGCGGGCGACGACCCGGTCGATCGGCACGGTCCAGGTCATCACCGCTCCCTCGGACGGGACCACCGAGTACAGGGTGGGCGCTGTGCCGACCGTGAAGTCGCTGCGGTCGAGGTCGACGACGTCGGCGAAGGGCAGCCGACCTCCTCGGGCGCCGGGTGACGCGACCGCCGGCACCGGAGTCGCGGTGCTCGGAGGCGCGCTGCTCGGAGTCGCGGTGCTCGGAATGACGGCGACCGGCGCGGCGACGACGTCCGGGCCGCGCGGGGCGCGGTAGCCGCGGTCGGCGTAGAACGCGGCGAGGGAGGCCGCCGTGTCGCCGTCGAACGCGTCCTCCTCGGGATCGGCCGCGTACCCGAGCCGGGAGAGCGCGCCGTTCAGGGCGAGGACGTCCGCTCCCTCGTCGCCGCGGACGAGGTCCCGGTAGTGCGGTCCGTCGAGCGCCAGCGCGAACACCGGGGACTCGGCCACGGCGAACAGGAGCGCCCCGTCGACGACCGCGGAGCCCGGGCCGAGCGGAGCGGCGGTGATCTACGCCGACGCGGCTCCCGCCGGAGCCGATGCGCGCACGTCGACCGACGTGCCTCCTCCGACGGTGCCCAGGGCCGTCGGCACGGGCATCGTCCGGGTCTCGACGACCCCCGTCGTCGTGAGCGAGCGGAGGCCGTTGTCGTAGGCCGCGGCGTCGGGCGCGCGGAGGGCGAGCCCCGCGAGGAACGCCGCGGCCATCGCGCCGAGCACCACGGCGACCACGACGACCACCGTCCAGGGGCGCGGGCCGAGGCGGAGCCGGGGAGTGTCAGTGCTCACTGATCACCCTCTCGGCGAGCGCGACGCGCTCCCGGGTCTCCTTCTCCTCCGCCACCAGTGCTCCCTCGTTCTCGGTGATGAACGCCACCTGGTACGCCGCGACCACGTCGACGAACGTCTGAGCGGCGCCCGTCTCCCCCAGGCACTCGACGTGATCGAGCGCCGCGCGGATCCCCGCCTCGCCATCGGGCTCACCGGTGATCGTCGGGAGGTAGGGGCTCCGCGACGCGTCGTAGACGTAGCCGCGGTCGCCCATGCACCCCTGCAGGCGCCCGAGTGCCTCCTGCCAGACCGCGTCCTCGCTCGCCCAGTGGAAGCTCGACGAGCGGCCGCGCTCGACGAGCGACTCCTCCGGGCCCCGCTGCTCGAGCACCGCCGCCTCCTCGGTCATCACCTCGGGGTCCAGACAGTCCATGATCGCCGCGTAGGTGTCGGCCGGCATGGCCTCGTCCTCCGCTCGGCTAGCCTCGGCCCGATCGTCGGCCGGCGGGGCGAGCCCGGTCCGCGCCGCTCGCTCGGTCGTCCAGGGCCCGAAGTAGTTCAGCGACCACTGCGTCGACGGCGGGTACTGCAGGACGTCGATCAGGGTGAGCTCACGACCGGACCGGTGCACGCAGTCCTCGATCAGCAGATCGGAGGCGCGGTCGAGCAGCCGGCGCTCCCGCGGATCGAGACCATAGGTGTCGATCGGTCCGCGCATCGTCCCGGTGGCCTCGTCGAGGACGGCGGCGTCCGGCACGATCTCGACGGCGGGACGCTCCCCGTCCGCGGCATCCGGCCCGGCGACGCACCCGCTGAGGACCAGGACCGCGACCGTCGCCGCCAGGACCCGCACAGCCTTCACCATGGATCAGTACGCCGTCACGCTCGTGATGCGGTCGTTCCAGACGCGAGGGCGTGCGGGCAGTGCGAAGGGGGTGCGTCGTGCCATGGCGAGGGCCTCTCTCGATGGATCGCTGTCGATCGAGACGAGGAAACCACATCCTCGTATGGTGGCGTCGTCCGGCGCGGAACGTCCGGCGCCCGACGACCGGGGGTGTCAGAGCCCGCTGTCGACCACCTCGGCCATCCGCCGGGTCAGCGCGCGCAGCTCGAGCTCGACGCCGCGGAGGCGCTCCTCGGCACCGTCCGCTCGGTGCTCGGACTCGCGCAGGCGGTGCGCCGACTCCTCCGCCACCGAGGCGGTCGTCTCGGCGAGCGCGGTGCGGAGCTCCTCCGTCGCCTCCCGCAGCGCGGTCGTGTCGGCGTGCAGCGCCGTGAGCTCCGCGCGGACCGCCGCCAGCTCGTCGCGCAGAGCGGCCGTCTCGGCGCCCACCTCCTCGGTGCGCAGGCGCGCCTGCTCGAAGTACGGCGCGACCAGGCGGTGCACCGCCTCCCGCAGCGCCAGCCCGCCCCGGCCGAGCCTGGTCGGCACGGAGCCGGGTGCGTCCCGGTACTGGTCCTCAGTGGTCATCGTCGTGCTCCCGTCCGGAGAGCCGGCGGTGGAGCAGATCCATCGCCCGGCGGTCCTTGTCCATGATGGCGGCCTCGAGGCCGGTGTCGGCGGTGCGCTCGGAGAGATCGCCCGGCCGCGACCGCCGCGCGAGGGAGCGCTCGATCAGGTCGATCGACCGCTCGAACGAGAGCGGGCCGCGGGCAGCGGCGCGTCCCCGGCGGCCGAGCGCCTCGAGGTCGGTCTCCCCCGAGACGACGTCGCGCATGGCGCCGAGCAGCGCCGCGGCGGTGCGCGGGATCTTGACGCAGTCGACGCCGTCGATGAGGAACTCGGCCACTCCGCTCGTCCCGGTCACGATCGGCACGCAGCCCGCCGCCGCCGCCTCGACCGGGGCCACCCCGAACGCCTCGCCGGACCAGGTCGGGAAGAGGAACGCGTCCGCTCGGCCGTGGGCCGCGAGCCCCTCGTCGCGCGGTCGGGCGCCGTGGAACTCGACGATGCCGTCCAGGCCCGCCGCGAGCGCGCGGGCGCGGTAGCCGTCGACGTCGCCGTCCCCGTACAGATCGACGCGGAAGTCGCGGGTCTCGCCCGCCAGCGCCGCGGCCGCCTCCAGCACGAGGTCGACGCCCTTGTGCTCGCCGAGCGAGGCGGCGAACGTGAAGCGGGTCACGCCCCCGGCGCGGTAGCTCCGCGGGGCGTCGGAGTCGGGCGGCGTGCTCACTCCGCGGCCGATGACCTCGACGTCGCCGAGGAGGCGCCCGCCCGCCTCGATCGAGTCGACGAGGGCGGAACTGACTGCGACGATCTCGCCGCGCGCGAAGTGGTCCGGGGCGTCGGCTCCGTAGACGGCGAGCACGGGCTCGGGCAGGCCGTCGACGAGCTGGTTCGGGACCCGGTCGCCCAGGTTCCACATCCAGGGCGCGTCGACGGTGCGCAGCAGGTCGATCAGCGCCAGACCGCCGAGGCCGACGAGGTTGAAGGCGACGACGTGGGTCGGGGCGAAGTCGCGCAGCTCCTCGAGCAGGATCCGCGTGTTCTCGAACCGCGACACCGCGCTCTCGTGGTGCATCAGCTGGGCGATCTCGCCGCCCGTCCGCGGCAGCGGGAAGTAGGTACGAAGGCCCAGCGTGCGGTGCACCTCGACGGGCGAGGGCTCGGGAGGAAGGTAGGTCGGCGTGGTCAGCACTCGCACCGAGTGGCCGCGCGCGGCCATTGCCTCCGCCACCCGCGCGCAGGTCATCTCGTAGCCGCCGAGCACCTGCGGAGGGTAGAGGTTGCTGACGAAGAGGAGGCGCATCATGCGGTCGGGTCCTGCCGATCGGGAGTCGCGTCCCCGGCGATCCGGGCCGTGACCTCGGGCGTGTAGGCCGCTCCGGCCTGCCTGTCGTTGCCGCCGTCCCAGTAGTTCACGAGGTAGAGGCCGGTCTGCTGGGTGCGGGGGACGAAGGGGAAGAGCTGGGCGGTCGGCTCGATCTGGGCGACGCGGTAGCCGGCGTCGACCGCGCGCACGTGCAGCCAGATGTCGTCGGCGTCGGGGGCGACCTCGCGGAAGGCGTCGCCGTGGCGGGCCACCTCCTCCATCAGGGCGCGGGGGAACAGCTGACCCGAGACCGAGGTGCCGAACACGTCGAAGCCCGCTCGAGTCGCGGCGACCGGCTGCCAGCTCGTGTACGGGGCGACGGCGCCGTCGACCACTCCGACGCGGTGGGCCCGGTAGCAGAGCACCGTCTCGCGCGGGTAGCGGGAGCGGGCGTCGAGCAGGCCCCGGAGCCACCGGCGCGGGTAGACGATGTCGTCGTCCGAGGTGACGAGATCCCGCTCCGCCGCACGTCCCGACAGCAGGTGCGGGTAGTACTTCGTGTGCACCCGGTAGCCGCTCTCGACCAGCCGCACCTCGAGGCCGCGCCGCTGCAGCCGTCGGAGCGGCCGCGGGAGATCGGTGGCGAGGGCCGCGTCGTCCAGCCACAGCACCAACCGCGCCGGGCGGGCGTCGCCGCGGGCGATCGACTCCAGTGCCACGTGCACGCGCCCGATGCGGTCGCCGTGCGTCGTCATCGTGACCACGACGTCGCCTCCGGGGTCGACGACCGGGCGGCGCGAGAAGCGGTTCGCGAGCGCCAGGCCCAGCAGCTCGCGGCGGAACGCGAGCGAGGAGGGGTGGTCGATCGGACGCGCCGCCACGGCCGCCGCCCGGCGCTCGCG
>NZ_JAMRYM010000090.1:0-13317 GCF_023743255.1 Rathayibacter rubneri
CATGCCGCTCGCGCCCGAGATCAGCACCTTGAGGGGAGCGGCATGATCGGCTCCGAGCTGACGCGGCAGCTGCGCGCCGACGGCCACGAGATCTTCCGCCTGGTGCGCCACGCACCCGAGAGCGCGGACGAGTACCACTGGGCTCCGACCTCGCACATGCTCGACTTCAGCGTGCTGGACCGCGTCGACGCCGTCATCAACCTCTCGGGCGCCTCGATCAGCCGCCTGCCGTGGACGGCGTCCTACAAGCGCGAGATCCTCGACTCGCGCGTGCAGGCGACGCAGACCATCACCGACGCGATGCGGATGGCCGCCACTCCCCCGTCGATCCTGCTCAACGCCTCGGCCGTGGGCTTCTACGGCGACCGCCCCGGCGAGGAGCTGACGGAGGAGTCCTCGCGCGGCGACGGCTTCCTGGCGGACGTCGTCGAGCGCTGGGAGCAGGCGGCGCACCTCGCGCCTGAGTCGACCCGCGTCGCCACGATCCGCACAGGTCTCGTCCTGGGTCGCGGCGGAGCGCTCAAGCCGCTGCTCCCCCTGACGAAGCTGGGCCTCAGCGGTCCGCTCGGCGGCGGAGAGCAGGTCTGGCCGTGGATCAGCCTGTACGACGAGGCGGCGGCGATCCGCCACCTCCTGACCTCCACCCTCTCGGGCCCCGTCAACCTCGCCGGACCGACTCCGACAACCGCGAACGAGATCATGAGCACCCTCGCCGAGCAGCTGCACCGCCCGTTCAAGCTGCCGGTGCCCGAGAAGATCATCGAGCTGGCCCTCCGCGACGCCGGTCACGAGCTGCTGCTCTCGAGTCAGCGGCTCGTGCCGCAGCGCCTCCTCGACGACGGCTTCGTCTTCCGGCACCGCACGGTCGCCGAGGCGCTGGAGTGGGTGCTGGCCTGAGCGCCGTCGCTCCGGCTCAGGCCGGAGCGTCCTTCTCGAGGCCGATCGAGGTCCGGATCGCTCCGCGGGCGCGCTTGCGGTCGCCGCTCGCGTCGTAGGCGAGTCCGAGGCGGTACCAGGCGCGCCAGCTCTGCGGGTCGGCGTCGACCTCGGCGGCGTAGCGCGGGAAGAGGCTGTCCGCCTCCTCCCGGAGCGGGCGCCCGCTCGCGCGGGAGTCGAGGACCTCCTGCGGCAGCGCGTCCTCGGCCTCGAGCCGACGGGCGAGCCGCTCGGCGCGCAGCCCGAACAGCAGCTCGCGCACGAGGCCCCACACGCCGACGCCGCCGAGGATGAGCAGTCCGAGGCCCATCACGATGCCGGGGACCGTCCCCGCCGCGAATGCGACGACGGAGTACTGCAGGCAGACGAAGAGGTAGAGGGCGAGCAGGACCGCCATCAGGACGACGCCGATGCGGGTCCTCACGGGGTGCTCGTCGCGGCGGCGGCCTGTCCGGAGGGGGCGTCGTCGGCCGGGACCTGCTCGGCCGGGGCCCGCTCGGCGAGGGGCGCCGCGTCGAACGCCGCGCGGAGGTCGAGGAGGGCGTCGAGTCCGACGACGACGCCCGTCGTCGAGCGCACCGCCTGCAGGGCCTTCAGGATTCCCGCCTCGTAGGAGGCGGGCGAGGACGTGTCGTGCCGGAGCGTGACCGTCTCTCCCGTGCCGCCGAAGACGACCTCCTGGCGCGCCTCGACCCCGGGCAGCCGCAGGCTGTGCACGGGGATGCTCGCGACCTGCTGCCCGCGGGCGCGCTGATCGGTGTGCGGCGCCTGCACCGGACCGAGCTCGGCGCGGGCCTGCAGGATGAGCTCGGCAGTGCGGACGGCCGTGCCCGAGGGCGAGTCGACCTTGCGCGCTCCGTGGGTCTCGACGATCTCGACGGCGTCGAAGAAGCGGGCGGCGACCGTGGCGAGCGCGGTCGCGACGACGGAGCCGAGCGAGAAGTTGGGGATGATCACCACTCCCGCGTCCGGCTGCTCCTCGACGCTGCGCCGCAGCGCCGCGATGCGGTCGCCCGTCCATCCGGAGGTCCCGACGAGCACCTTCCGGCCGTTCGCGACGGCGAGGTCCACGACGCCCTGGCTGACGGCCGGGACCGTCATGTCGACGACCACGTCGGCCACGAGCATCTCGTGCGGGTCGCTCCGGGAGCCGAGCCGGGCGACCAGCTCGAACTCGTCGGAGGCCTCGATGAGCGAGCAGGTCAGGGAGCCGAGTCGGCCGGACGCGCCGACGACGGCGACGGAAGTAGTCACCCGGCCAGCGTAACAACGGCGGTGCTCAGGAGGGCAGGCGCCGCACCAGCGTCAGCACCGGCGCTCCCGAGACCGGGTGCGCGAACGGCGCACCGGACGGCGTCCATCCGCTCGTCGAGTAGAGGCCGCGTGCGGCCGCGTTGGCCGCGAGCACGTGCAGGACCGCCTCGTCGGCCACCTGCGCGGCCGACTGCTCCGCCGCGAGCAGGAGAGCGCGGCCGAGGCCGCGCCCCCAGCGGCCGGGCCGGACGGCGAGCATCGAGAGGTACGCGGCGCCCGGCGGGTCGGTGGTGAATCCGGTCCCCGGCGCCCCGACGAGCACGAACCCGACCGGCGCTGCGTCCTCGTCCGCGACGAGGAACGCGAGGCGCTCGGAGTCGAGCTTCGCGAAGGCCCGGGCACGGACGCCGGGGCCGGCGGGCGCGCCGTCGCGCGCCTCGGCCGCCTCGCACCAGAGGTCGACGAACGCCGCCTCGTCCTCGGCGCCTCCCGCCCGCAGCACGGCGCTCAGTACGGCTGCGCCTCGGGGAGGCCCGTGCGCAGCTCCACCGGGAGGTGGGCGAGGTCGTTGTGCACGACGAGCACGGGGGGCTTGCGCGAGCGGACGCGGATGATGGTCAGGCCGCAGTTGGCCTGGTTGACGCCGAGCCAGCGCCAGTCCGGTGCGTCGAAGACGTGGCGGACGAACCAGCCGATCACGAAGTTGTGGGTGATGAGGAGATCGTGCCTGTCCTCGCGCGAGGGGGCGAGGAACTCGGCGACGGCGTCCTGCATCTGAGCGTGGCCCGCCTCGATCTCGGCCGCGGTGACGCTGCCGAAGAACGAGTCGAAGGCACGCGGCATGTCGGGGGTCGGCCCGGATGGGATGCAGTCGAACAGGAGTGACGACGGCTCGATCGAGAGTCCGGGCAGCACCGCGCGGAACCGGGCGGCCGTCTCCTCCGCCCGCCGCAGCGGGGAGTGCCAGGCGCCAGTGAACGGGACGCCGCCGAGCCGCTCGGCGATGAGACGGGCCTGCCTCTCGCCTCGGGCCGAGAGCGGGCCGTCGGGCATCCCGTGCTCGGCGTCCTGCTGCTCGCCGTGACGGACGAGGTAGATGTAATGGGACACGTGGGGCTCCCCCGGGTGCGGCGCGACGGTGCGCGGTGGGCGGTCGTTCGCGAGAACGGATCAGACGGCGGGAGCGCTCTCGATGTCGACGACTCCGACGAAGGTCGACGCGTCGACCGCGCCGACCGCCGAGATCGACGCGGGCCCCCCGGCCAAGTCTGCCGCGAGAGCCTGGACATCCTCCGCGCCGACGCGCGCGAGACGGCGCAGGCTCTCGTCGAGGTCGACGAACTCGCCGAACGTCAGCTCGGCGCGGCCCAGACGCGACATGCGCGTGTCGGAGTCCTCGAGTGCCAGAGCCGCGGCCCCGGACAGCTGCCCGTGCGCCCGCGCGATCTCGTCGCGGGAGACCCCGTCCTCGGCGAGGCGGTGGAACTCCGAGACGAGCAGCTCGGCGACGGTTCCCGCCTTGGCCGGCGTGCTGGCGGCGTAGAGACCGAAGAGACCGGCGTCGGAGTACGACGGCGCGAACGAGTAGACCGAGTACGCGAGGCCCCGCTTCTCGCGGATCTCCTGGAAGAGGCGGGAGGACATGCCGCCGCCGAGGATCGAGTTGAGCACCCCCATCGTCATGCGGCGCTCGTCGGCGGCGGCGAGCCCCGGGAAGCCGATGAGGACGTTGGCCTGCTCGGTCGGCCGGTGCACGAGCGAGAGCGCGCTGCCTCGCTCGTACGCCGCCTCGCGGCCGACGCGCCGGGCGACGGGCGCCGACGGCACGGAGAGGTCCCAGCCGTCGGAGTGGAGCACGCGCTGGAGCTGCGCCACGAGCGCCTCGTGCTCGACGGCGCCGGCGATGGTCACGACGAGGTCGCGCGGTCTGTACGCGGCGCGGTAGTGGGCCCACACGGCCTCCCGCGTGGCCTCGCCGATGGTCTGCGGGCTCCCGCCGATCGGCCGGCCGAGCGGGTGCTCGCCGAACACCGCCTCGAACAGGCGCTCTCCGGCCACGTCGGCCGGGTCGTCGTCGGCCATGGCGAGCTCCTCGAGGATGACCCCGCGCTCCGTCTCGAACTCGTCGGGGTCGAGCAGGCTCGACGTCACCATGTCGCCCAATACCTCGACGGCCATCGGGAGGTCGCGGTCCTGCACCTTCGCGTAGTAGCAGGTGTACTCCTTGGCGGTGAGCGCGTTGTGCTCCCCGCCCACGGAGTCGAAGGCCACGGCGATGTCGAGCGCCGAGCGCGAGCGCGTGCCCTTGAAGAGCAGGTGCTCGAGGAAGTGGGTCGAGCCGAAGTTCGACGGTGCGGCGGGGCGGTCGCCGTCGGCGGCGCGGGCGGGCTGCTCGTCGCGCGATCCGGCGGCGACCCAGAAGCCGATGGTCGCGCTGCGGGCTCCCGGCACCGCCTCGCTCAGGATGCGCAGCCCGCTGGGGAGGACGGAGCGGCGGACCAGCGATCCGCCTGCCGCCTGGACCGTCGTCTCGGGCTGGTCGAGGGGAAGTGCCACGCCGTGATTCATCCGCCCCACACTACGTGAACGCGCACCGACGTCGGCGCACGGCCCTCCGTCAGCGCTGAGCGCGTTCGAGCGCCGCCAGGTGAGAGGGATCGAGCTCGATCGAGACGGCGCGGACGAGCGTGTCGATCTCGGCCGGCGAGGACGGCGCGACGGATGCGGCCGTCACGCCGGGGCGGGCGAGCAGCCAGGCGAGCGCCACGGCCGCGGTGCTCGCCGACAGCTCGGCTCCGATCGCGTCGAGCGCCGTGAGGACCCGTCGCCCGCGCCGGCCCAGGTGCACCGACGCCAGAGCGCCCTCGGGCAGCGCGCGCAGCTCGCGGCGGGTGCGCGCCGCGCCGTGCAGGAACCCGTGCGCGAGAGGAGCCGTCGAGACGACGGAGAGGCCCTGACCGGACGCCACCAGACCGAGGTCGCCCTCGGCCTCCGAGCGCTCGAGCAGGCTGTAGCGGACCTCGACCCCGGCGAAGCGGGGCAGGCCGTGCCCGGCGAGCACGCGCGCCTCGAAGAGCTCCTCGGGCGCGAATCCGGAGGCGATGACCGTGCGGACCTGTCCGCGGGCCAGCAGCACCTCGACGGCGCTGAGGAGCTCGTCGAGGCGCCCGGCGCCGTCGGGGCGCACGGAGAGGACGTCGAGGCGGTCGGTGCGCAGGCGCCGCAGCGACTCCTCCACCCGGGCGACGAGGGCGCGGGGCGAGGGCTCGGAGTCGGCCGAGGAGCCCAGGCGGCCGAGGAGCTGGAAGCGATCGCGGTCGCGGTGGCCCGCCAGCCAGCGCCCCACCGTCTCCTCGCCCGCAGCGGAGGCAGCGGTGTCGGTGACCACGACGCCGTTCCCGCCCCAGGCCGCGTAGCGCTCGAGCAGCTCGGGGCCGCCCTCGGCGCCCCGGCGACCGAGCACGGCGGCGTCGAGCAGGAGGGGGAACAGCGCCTGGGCGGAGTCGCCCAGCGAGCGGCGCGCGGTGTGCGCGACGACCGGACCGGTGTCGCCGACGGAGCCCTCGGACGCGGTGGCGGATGCTCCGTGACGCGATGCCTTCACGGTCGCGCGGGCCTTCAGCCTCGGCACGCCACCACTCTCCCTGCGGCGGCTCGGGTCCCGCCACGACCGAGAGTAGTCGAGTGCCGAGCGGGCGCTGCGAGGCGGTGCGGGACGGTTCACCAGATCGTTACACGGGCGACTCCTCCCCCGCTGCGAAGCTCCTCCGCTGTCCACGGACGACGGAGCGGCGCCCCCTCGGCGACGGCGCGCCGGCGCTAGATTCGGGCCTCATGGAGCCCCTCACCCCGCCCCCGTCCGCACCCTGGTGGACCAGCGCCGTCGTCTACCAGATCTACCCCCGCTCGTTCGCGGACTCGAACGGCGACGGCATCGGCGATCTCGGCGGCATCCGCTCCCGGCTCGACCATCTGGCCGATCTCGGCGTCGACGTCGTGTGGCTGTCGCCGGTCTACCCGTCGCCGCAGCACGACAACGGCTACGACATCTCGGATTACGAGGACATCGACCCGCTCTTCGGCGATCTCGCCGAGTTCGACCTGCTGCTCGCCGAGGCGCACGAGCGCGGCATCCGCATCGTGATGGACCTCGTGGTCAACCACACGAGCGACGAGCACGCGTGGTTCGTCGAGTCGCGCTCCTCGCGCGAGAACCCGAAGCGCGACTGGTACTGGTGGCGGACGGGGCGCGCCGCGGCGGGCGGGTCGCCCGAGCTCGACGCCGCCGCGGAGGCCGGCCTGGAGGTCGCCGAGCCCAACGGCTGGCGCTCGTACTTCTCCGGCCCGGCCTGGACGCGGGACGCCGCGACCGACGAGTACTTCCTCCACCTGTTCGCGGTGCAGCAGCCCGACCTCAACTGGGAGAACCCGGAGGTGCGCCGCGCGGTGCACGCGATGATGAACCGCTGGCTCGACCGCGGCGTCGACGGCTTCCGGATGGACGTCATCAACCTGGTGTCGAAGAACCTCGACGAGATCGACGGAACGGGCGGCGGGACCGGCATCGTCGGCGGAGTCGGCCCACGGCTGCACGAGTACCTGCGCGAGATGAACGAGGCGGTGTTCGCCGGACGCGAGGGCGCGTACCTGACTGTCGGCGAGATGCCGGGAGTGACGCTCGAGGAGGCCGCCCTCGTCACCGATCCCGAGCGCCGCGAGCTCGACATGGTGTTCCAGTTCGAGCACGTCGGCATCGACCACGGTGCCGACAAGTTCCACCCGGTGCCGCTGGACCTGGTCGCGCTCAAGGCGAATCTCGCCCGCTGGCAGGACGGACTGGCCGAGCGCGGCTGGAACAGCCTCTACCTGAACAACCACGACCAGCCGCGGCTGGTGTCGCGCTTCGGCGACGACGGAGTGTTCCGCTACGAGTCGGCGACGCTCTGGGCCACCCTCCTGCACCTGCAGCGCGGAACGCCCTACATCTACCAGGGCGAGGAGATCGGGATGACCAACGTGCCCTTCTCGGGCATCGAGGACTTCCGCGACGTCGAGTCGCTCAACTACTACGCCGAGGCGGTCGGCGACCGCGGCGAGGATCCCGAGCAGGTGCTGGCGGGACTGCGCGCGCAGAGCCGCGACAACGCGCGCACCCCGGTGCAGTGGGACGGCACCCGGAACGCCGGCTTCACGACGGGCGAGCCGTGGATCCCGGTGAACCCCAACTCCGCCGAGTTGAACGTCGCCGCCGACCGCGCAGCGGAGCGCTCGGTCTTCGAGTACTACCGGGCGCTGATCGCGCTCCGGCACGCCGACGAGACGGTCCAGCTGGGCCGGTTCTCGCTGCTCGAGCCCGAGCATCCGGCGCTCTTCGCGTTCACGCGCACCGGCGCGAGCGAGCTGCTCGTCGTCGGCAACGTGTCGGGAGAACCGCTCGAGGTGCCGCTGCTCGAGGAGTGGACGGGCGCCGAGACGGTGCTCGGGAACGTCGCGGGTGCCGCGGGGACCACGCTCGGGCCGTGGGAGGCGCGCATCCTGCGCCGCTGACAAGGGGCGGGGGTCCACGAGGACCCCCGCCTCACGCGGAGGCGCGGTCGAGCTGGGCGATCTCGCTGCGGGTCAGCGGCAGGGCGGCCGCTCCGAAGACGGACTCGAGCTCGGCGGCGCCCCTCGCACGGACGATCGCGGCCGAGACCTCCTGGTGCGAGAGCACCCAGGCGAGGGCGACGGTGCCGGGATTGGTTCCGTGCGCCTCGGCGACCTCGTCGAGGACGGCGAGCACCTTGGTGCCGTGGCGCCCGACGTAGTCGAGGGCCGCCTCGAACATGACCGACTGCGGCTCGTCCGAGCGGTGGCGCAGGGCGCCGGTGAGGAACCCGCTCGCGAGCGGGAGACGCGCCAGCGTGCCCAGACCCTGCCGCTCCACCTCGGGCGCGACGTCGGACTCGTAGTGCTTGCGCTCCATCAGGTTGTACTCGGCCACGACGACGCAGAAGACCGGGAGGCCCTGGAGGGTCGCGACCTCGTGCGCGCGGGCGAGGGCCTCGCCGCTGAAGTGGGCGGCGCCGAGGGCGCCGACGGAGCCGTTCGCGAGGAACGGGGCGACCGCCGCGAGGCTCTCCTCGATCGGCACCTCCGGATCCTCGCTGTCGAACGAGAGCAGATCGATGCGGGTGCCGAGGCGCTCGAGGCTGCCCTCGACGGCGGCGCGCACGTCTCCGGGTGCCAGGCCCGGTGCATCCGGGTGGCGGCCGACCTTCGTGGCAACGAGCATGCGCTCCCGTGCGCCGCTCGCCTCGAGCCAGCGCCCGATCATGTACTCGCTGCGCCCCGTGGCGTAGTGGTCGGCGGTCGAGATCAGCGTGCCGCCGAGCGCGGCGAACGCGTCGAGCGCCTCGGTGGTGTCGTCGATCCCGGCGGCCCAGCCGAAGACGGAGCCGTCGAGGGCGAGCGGATGCACGGGGAGGCCGGTGAGACCGAGGGTGCGGTGGGGCCCAGGAGGCGTCTCCGGCTCGAGGGCCAGGGGCGTCGGGTCGGTCACGGTGTTCCTCCGGTCGGGGCGGTGCGACGGCACGGTTCCGCCACGCTACCCCATCGGGGGAACGACGGACGCCCGCCCCACCGGAGTGGGACGGGCGTCACGACGTGCGGGAGGGATCAGCTCTCGACGGGAGCCTCGACCGGCGCCTCGGCGTCGGCCTCCTCGGCCACGACGGGCGCGAGGGACAGCTTGCCGCGGTCGTCGATCTTGGTGATCTGCACGAGCAGCTTCTGACCGACTCCGAGGACGTCCTCGACGTTCTCGACGCGCTTGCCGCCTGCGAGCTTGCGGACCTCGCTGATGTGCAGCAGTCCGTCCTTGCCGGGGAGGAGCGAGACGAACGCGCCGAACGTGGCGAGCTTGACGACGGTTCCGAGGAACTGCTCGCCGACCTCGGGGTTCGTCGGGTTCGCGATCGCGTTGACCTGGGCACGGGCGGCCTCGGCCGACGGTCCGTCGACGGCGCCGATGTAGACGGTGCCGTCCTCCTCGATGGAGATGTCGGCGCCGGTCTCGTCCTGGATCGCGTTGATCGTCTTGCCCTTGGGGCCGATCAGCTCGCCGATCTTGTCGACGGGGATCTGCACCGAGATCACGCGGGGCGCGGTCGGGGCCATCTCGTCGGGCTGGTCGATCGCGGCCGTGAGGACGGCGAGGATCGTGCTGCGCGCGTCCTTGGCCTGCTTGAGCGCGGCGTCGAGGACCGACGACGGGATGCCGTCGAGCTTCGTGTCGAGCTGGATCGCGGTGACGAACTCGGCGGTGCCGGCGACCTTGAAGTCCATGTCGCCGAGCGCGTCCTCGGCGCCCAGGATGTCGGTCAGCGCCGCGTAGCGGGTCTGACCGTCGACGACGTCGGACACGAGGCCCATCGCGATGCCCGCGACCGGCGCGCGCAGCGGCACACCGGCGTTGAGGAGCGACAGGGTCGAGGCGCAGACGGAGCCCATCGACGTCGAGCCGTTGGAGCCGAGAGCCTCGGACACCTGGCGGATCGCGTAGGGGAACTCCTCGCGCGAGGGCAGCACCGGCACGAGGGCGCGCTCGGCGAGGAAGCCGTGCCCGATCTCGCGACGCTTCGGCGACCCGACGCGACCGGTCTCACCGGTCGAGTAGGGCGGGAAGTTGTAGTGGTGCAGGTAGCGCTTCTTGGTGACGGGCGACAGCGAGTCGATCTGCTGCTCCATCTTGAGCATGTTCAGCGTGGTGACGCCCATGATCTGGGTCTCGCCGCGCTGGAAGATCGCCGAGCCGTGGACGCGCGGGATGACCTGCACCTCGGCGTCGAGCGGACGGATGTCGGCCAGGCCGCGGCCGTCGATGCGCACGCCGTCGCGGAGGATGCGTCCGCGGACGACGACCTTCGTGACGCCCTTGTAGGCGGCGGAGACCTGTCCGTAGGCCTCGGCCGAGAGCTGACCCGACGCGATGCGCTCGGCGATCTGCTCCTTGACCTTCGCCTTGAGGACGTCGTCGGCGTCCTGGCGCTCGGTCTTGTCGGCGATCGAGTAGATGCGGACGAGCTCGTCGTAGCTGAGCTCCGCGACGTTGTCGTAGGTCTCCTGCGCGTAGGGCAGGAACACCGGGTAGTCCTTGACGGGCTTCGCGGTGTTCGCGGCCATCTTCGCCTGCGCCTCGACGAGCGCGCGGATGAAGGGCTTGGAGGCCTCGAGGCCCTGGGCCACGACGGTCTCGTCGGGCTTGGTGGCGCCCGCCTTGATGAGGTTCCAGGAACCCTCGGTCGCCTCGGCCTCGACCATCATGATGGCGACGTCCGAGGAGCCGTCCTCGTTGGTGACCACGCGGCCCGCGACGGTGAGGTCGAAGACGGCGTTCTCGAGCTGCGAGGCCTTGGGGAACGCGATCCACTGGTCGTTGCCCGAGCCGTCGGACATGAGCGCGAGGCGCACACCGGCGATGGGGCCCGAGAAGGGCAGTCCCGAGATCTGGGTCGAGGCGCTCGCGGCGTTGATCGCGAGGGCGTCGTAGAACTCGTCGGGGGCGATGCTCAGGACCGTGATGACGATCTGGACCTCGTTGCGCAGGCCCTCGACGAACGAGGGGCGCAGCGGCCGGTCGATCAGACGGCAGACCAGGATCGCCTCGGTGGAGGGACGGCCCTCGCGGCGGAAGAACGAGCCGGGGATCTTGCCGGCGGCGTAGGAGCGCTCCTCGACGTCGACGGTCAGCGGGAAGAAGTCGAAGTTGTCCTTCGGGTTCTTCGACGCCGAGGTGGCCGAGAGGATCATCGTGTCCTCGTCGAGGTACGCGGCGACCGCTCCCTGAGCCTGCTGCGCGAGGCGGCCGGTCTCGAAGCGGACGGTGCGGGTGCCGTACGAGCCGTTGTCGAGAACGGCTTCGGCGAATGTGATTTCAGGACCTTCCAAGAGGTTCTGTCTCCTTCAACGTATGCAGCGGCACCCGTTCTGGGCGCCGGCGTTCGTCGGAGCAGAGTTCCGGTCAGGAATCGAGACGATTCCACGGCAGGGCGTCGCGCCGTGCCGTCGTGTGGAGGGCGTTCGTGCTGGCCACCAGTAGAAAAGCTCCGGGTCGCCTCCTGCGCGACGACGCCGCACCTGTGAACCGGGACTCCACCACCGAGGACCAGCTTCCTGCCGGCCTGCTCCGTGGTTCGAACCCGGTGACGGCCGGCGGCCGCTGCGGATTCGGAACCGGTTCATGCTATCAGGGCGGGTGCCCGAGGGCCAGGAAGCGGGGCGCCGCGCGGCGCGGGCGCCGGTCAGCCGCGGGTCTCGTGCATCAGGAGCTGCACCCGGAGCGCGCCCTTGACCGTCACGATCCGGGCGGGCACGCGGGGCTGCTTCCCCGCCTCCGACAGTCGCGAGAGGGCCGCGTCGACGACGTTCTCGAGCCCGCGCGGCACGTAGCCGACCAGGTCGGAGGGCCGGTGGTTCGCGAAGAGGCGGCCCGGCATGGGAGCGTCCACGCGCTCCTCCTCGAGGGTGCGGCGCGGGATGACCGCCGTGATCTCGTCCTCGCCGAGCGCGAGCACCCGGGCGAGCTCGTCCTGGTGCGGGGTGCTGTCGGCGAGGGTGAGCAGCGTGTCCCCGCGGCGGGACTTGGGCAGCAGGTCGTAGTCGTAGTCGTCGAGCTTCCCCGATCCGCGGTCGTTCGCGGGCAGGGGGTTCTGGTCGTCGCGGTCGCGGCCGAAGGAGAAGAGCTTCATGCCCCCATTGTGACCGGCGACGGCGGGCGGGAGCGGAGCGGCCGATGCCGCGGCGGCGTCCGCGGTCGGGCGACCTCCTGCTTGCGGGATCCGGCTCCTCGGCTCATCGGACTGCGATCGGCTCGCGGGATCCGGGCATCCAGTCGAGCCGGAGGGGATCCTGCGAGCCGGAGGCGATCCGGGGAGACCGGGTCAGGCGGAACGGGAGCGGAGCATCCGGCCGATCGCGGCGAGCACCAGCACCAGCACCACGGCGACGAAGCCGAGGAGGACGGGGACGGCGGGCAGGAACGCCAGCGCCGCGCCGATCGCGAGGACCGGCACCGCGAGACCGAGGTACGCCGCGAGGAACATGCCGGCCAGCACCTCGCCGCGCGCAGCATCGGAGGCGAGGGAGCCCGCGACCGCGAGGGACAGGCGGAAGAGGAGCCCGACTCCGGCGCCGGCGAGCACTCCCCCGGCCACGAAGGGCACGACAGCGGCGGCGACAGCGCCGACCGCGACCAGGACGAGGCCGACGGTGAGGGCGACGGCCGAGATCAGCAGCGCCGGGCGGGCGGACAGCCGTGCCGACAGGAGCTGCGCCACCGCCCCTGCGGCGAAGACCCCGAACGACACCGCGCCGGCGAGCAGGTGCGACGTCTCCCCGAAGCGCACGGCGAGGAAGGTCGGAGCGAGCGAGGTGAAGAGGCCGAAGACGGCGAAGCCCGCGAAGGCGCCGACCGCGGCCGAGAGGAAGGCTCCGCGCGACTCGGCGGGAACGGCGAGCCGTTGCGGACGGTAGGCGGGCAGGACCTCCCGGCGCTCGACGGTCTCGGGCACCAGCGCGACGGCGACGCCCAGCACGACGAGCAGCACGAGGAAGACCTCGTAGGGCACGACGAGCGGCCGGTCGACGGTCACGGCGAGGATCCCGCCGACGAGCGGGCCGAGCGCGAGTCCGCCCATGTTGACGAGGGTCGAGACGGCGCGCGAGGTTCCCGGCCCCTCGTCGGGACGGGCCACGGCCCGCAGCTCGGACAGGTGCGCGGTCGCGGTCGCGGTGAGGGCGCCGACTCCGAGGCCGGTCAGCAGGCGGGCGACGAGCAGCCCGGGCACCTCCGGCCAGAGCAGGAACACGACGGCGGCCAGCACCTCGACGAGGATCGACGCGAGCAGGATGCGGCGCCGGCCGAGCCAGTCGCTGACGTGGCCCGCGAGGAAGAGGCTGGCGACGACTCCGACCGCGTAGGCGGCGAAGACGATCGTCACGACGACGGCGGGGAAGCCGTCGCGCTCCTGGTAGATCGAGTAGAGCGGAGTGGGGACCGTCGAGAACGCCATGACGGTCAGGAAGGCGACGGCGATCACCCAGAAGCCGTGCCGGTGCGGGAGCTCGGGGCGGCGGGAAGACGCGGGG
>NZ_JAMRYM010000091.1:0-13293 GCF_023743255.1 Rathayibacter rubneri
GATCCGAGGCGGACCGCTCGCTCACCCGACCCCTCATGCGACCACAGTCCTGCCGATCGCGTCGGCACTTGCGGAGCGCCCCGAGTCGTGCCAGGGCGCCGGCGCCGTGCGAAGGTCCCGCCGGAGGGTGTTCCGACGATCCGAGGAGGACGGACCCGGCGCCCCGAGGCACCCTGGGTGCATGACCTCGCGGATGATCGACCCCTCCGTCCCCCCGAGCGGCCCGGGCTGCGTCGAGTGCGAGCGGACCGGCTCGTGGTGGCTGCACCTGCGCCGGTGCGCGCGGTGCGGTCACATCGGCTGCTGCGACGACTCGCTGAACCGGCACGCGACCGCCCACTGGCGTGCGACCGGCCACACGGTCATCCAGAGCTTCGAGCCCGGCGAGGACTGGTTCTGGGACTTCGGTGCCGACGACGGGACGACGGGTCCGCGCCTCGCCGATCCGCAGAGCCGCCCGGCGGGGCAGACCACTCCGGGTCCGGCCGACCGCGTGCCCCGCGACTGGCGGGAGCTCCTCGCCGAGCGCGGCTGAGCCAGGCGCGCCGCGGGCTCACGCCTGCTCGAAGCCGTCCAGAGCCTCCGCCTCGGCGATCCGCAGGCGCATCTGCCGGTAGCGGTGGAACTGGTAGACGCCGTGCAGCACGGCCAGCAGGAGGGTCGCGGTGATCCCGGCCGCGATCGCGCGCGGCTCGTCTCCGCCTCCCACGGCCAGGGCCAGCGCCACGCCCGCACCGGCGACGATCGAGTTCACGACGCCGATCGCCGACGACATGGTGAAGAAGATGCCGCGCCAGCTGCGCCTCCGGCCGATCTCGAGCAGCTCGTTCGGGGCGTGCTGGCCGCGCGGCATCGTGAAGTAGCCGCCGGCCCCCGGCAGCAGGGTGCCGTAGTAGCGGCGGATGCGCTGGATCGCCGTGAGCGCGGCGATGTCCTCCATCGAGGTCTGCACGAGCCGCTCGTAGGTGAAGACGCCGAGCAGGACGACGACCGGGATGATCACCGCCAGGAACCCGAGCGCGTACGGGGTGGGCGCGAGGAAGCCGAACGCGACGAGCGAGCTCGACAGCATCGTCAGGTAGAGGGACGCCCTGCTGCTCGACTCGGTCACGGTGATGCCCCTGGCCGACTCCAGGACGAAGTGCTCGGTGACCGGCGCGGTGAGGAACGCGGCGGGCCGGTCGGGCAGCGACGCGGCCGACAGGGCCGCCTCGGGCAGCGGGTCCGACGGCGGCGGCTCCTCGTCGTCGACGCGATCGCCCGAATCGCGGTTCACGACGTCTCCTGCAGGTGGCGGTGGGCGAAGGTCACGGCCATGGCGCCCTCGCCGACCGCGGAGGCGACGCGCTTGACGGAGCTGCGGCGCACGTCCCCCGCCGCGAACGACCCGGGGACGCTGGTCTCGAGGTAGAACGGGGCCCGCTCGAGCGGCCAGTCGGCCGCCGCGTGCTCTCCCGCGAGGTCGGGGCCCGTGACGAGGTACCCGGAGGCGTCGCGGACGATCCCGGTCCCCTCGGTCCAGGAGGTGTCGGGGGCGCCGCCGATGCAGACGAACAAATGCGACGTCGCGAGGGCTCCGCGCGCGCCGCTCGCGGTGCTCTCGACGTCGATCGACTCGAGCGCCGCGTCGCCGTGCAGAGCGCTCACCCGCGAGTCGAGCGCGACCGTCACGTTCGGCTGCCGGACGACGCGGTCGGCGAGGTACGACGAGAGGCTGTCGGCCAGATCGGGCCCCCGCACGAGCATGGTGACGTGCCGCGCGTGGGCGGCGAGGTTCATCACCGCCTGGCCCGCCGAGTTCCCGCCTCCGACGACGACCACGTCCGCCCCCTCGCACAGCGGCGCCTCGCTGGTCCCGGCTCCGTAGTAGACGCCGACGCCGAGGAGCTCGTCCTCGCGCTCGAGGCCGAGCCGGCGCCACTCGATGCCGGTGGCGCAGATGTTCGAGCGGGCGACGACGGTCGTCCCGTCGGCGAGCCGGGCGTGGATCCGGTCGTCGGCGAAGCGCGCCCGGATCCCCTCGCGCATCATCAGCAGCTCGGCGCCGAAGTCCACGGCCTGCTGCCGGGCGCGCTCGGCGAGGTCCGCGCCGGCGATGCCGTGGGGGAAGCCGAGGTAGTTCTCGATCAGGCTGCTGTACCCGGCCTGCCCGCCGATCGCGGACCGCTCGAGGACCACCACCCGCAGTCCCTCGGAGGCGGCGTAGACGGCGGCCGAGAGGCCGGACGGCCCCGCTCCGTAGATCGAGAGGTCGTACTCGGCGCGCCTCGGCGCACTGATCCAGCCGAGCCGGGCGGCCACTTCGGCGATGCCCGGGTCCCACGCCCGTGACCCGTCCGGGAAGACGACGAGCGGGAGGGACGCCTCGGCGAGCGTCCGGCCGGCGACGGCCAGGCACTGCTCGTCGGTGTCCAGCGGCGACCAGGCGAACGAGACGACGCTGCGCGAGAGGAAGTCGCGGATCTCCCACGCGTCCCGGCTCTCGCGCCGCCCGTAGAGGCGGACCTGCGGGAGCCCGGGGTCGGGCGTCGGCCGGCCGGGAGCGGACGCGGTCACGAGGCCCGCCGCCGTTCGTGGCCGCCGCGGAACCGCATCAGCTTCAGGCACAGGTGCAGCGCGCTGCGCGCGAGGCCGTCGTCGAGCGCGGCCCGGACGGTCGGCGGCAGGTTGTCCAGCCGGTAGTAGAGCGTGGTGCGGTGGATGTGCAGGATCGCGCACGCCTCCCGCACGCTGCCGCGGACGTCGAGGTAGGTCTCGACGGTCTGCCGCTGCACGTCGTCGCCGTTGTCGAGCAGCGTCGCCGCCGCGGGCGACAGCATCGCGAGCTGGGAGCTGTCGGCCGCGACGGAGGACAGCAGCACCCAGGCGCCGAGGTCGGCGATGTCGCCGCGGTCGCGGCCGTCGGGCAGCGAGCTGACGATGCTCGCCGCGAGCGCGGCGTGGTCGGCGGTCGGGCGGAGGTCGTCGTCCTGGCGCCGGTGGCGTGCCGAGCCGATCGCGAGGACCCGCGCGCCGTGGCGGTGCGCCGCGGCGCGGACCACCGCGTCCGTCTCGTCCGCCGGGTCCGATGCCGGCTCCTCCGTGCTGACGAAGAGCAGCATCCCGCGCTCGTCGCCCAGGAGCACGAGGCCGGTGGAGGGGGAGGCGTCGAGGTGGCGGGCGAGCGAGGCCCTGCGCAGTGCTCCGCCCGCACCGTCCAGCAGCACGGCGCGGACGACGGTGCGCTCGTCGCGTCGCAGCCAGTGGCGCTCGACAGCCTCGGCGAACGCCTCCCGGCGCCTCGCCGCGTCGGGAGCCAGCAGACCCGGGAGCAGCTCGGTGCGCCGAGAGCTCCCCGGGGCAGGGGCCGACGGGCTCAGGAGGCGGCGGACCGTGTCGACGGCCGCGCCGATGAGGGAGTAGTGCTCGGGAGTGAGCGGCGGCAGCCGGTCGTCGCCGACGCGGAGGACCGCGAGCCGACCGCGCGGGTCGCTGACCGGGAAGACGCTGCGGCGGGCGTCCGGCACGACGTGGCCGCCGGGCTCCTCCGGGACGCGCGACGGCGAGCGCCGACCGATCGGGCGTCCGGCGCTCGTGGCGAGGACGCGGGCGCCGGCGTCCTCGATCGCGATCGGCCGGCCGAGCGCTCCGGCGAGCTCGTCGACCACGTCCTGCAGGGTCATCGGCCGAGGTCCGGAGGAGGGGTCATGCGGCGATCCTCGTGGACGGTCCCCTCCGCTAGCGTGACCCTCGCAGGGCCCCCTTCGCTCCGCGCCTGCGTCGACCGCGCCGGGGTCGAGAGTGCGCCGGAGCCGACCGCTCAGGCGTCGAGCGTCCAGCCCGGTCGGATCCAGTGGCACGTGTAGCCGCCGGGGTGCTTGCGCAGGTAGTCCTGATGCTCCTCCTCGGCGTCCCAGAACTCGCCCGCCGGCTCGACCTCGGTGACGACCGGGCCGGGCCAGCGTCCCGACGCGTCGATCTCGGCGATGGTCTCGCGGGCGAGGCGCTCCTGCTCGGGAGAGAGGACGAGGACGACGGAGCGGTACGCGGCGCCGATGTCGTTGCCCTGGCGGTTCCTCGTCGTGGGGTCGTGCACCTGGAAGAAGAACTCGAGCAGGTCGCGGTACGGGAGCTGCTCGGGATCGAACTCGATCTCGACCGCCTCCGCGTGGTCGCCGTGGCGGCGGTAGGTCGCGTTCGGCGTGGTCCCGCCGGCGTAGCCGGCCCGGGTGGCGAACACGCCGGGCATGTCGCGGAGGAGCTCCTGGAGCCCCCAGAAGCATCCGCCGGCGAGGATCGCGCGCTCCTCGGCCATCAGGCGCCGACCCTCGAGTCGTGCGCGGAAGCCTCGCGGGTCCGGGAGGTCGCTGGGAGCAGTGGATCGGTCATGGGAGCAGTCCATCACGGACGAGGAGGCGCCGGTGCGCGTCGGAGGACACTCCGAGCAGCTTCTTCCCTGGCCCTCCGACAGCCACGCTCGGGCGAGGGCCGCTCGTTACCGTGAGGGGCGTGGACGACGGACCGGATGTGCCGCGGGAACAGGGCCGGCCCCTGCCGGCCCCGCGGACGGAGCAGTCCGCGGTGCTGCTCGATCGGCACCTCCGGGTGCTGTCCGCGACCCCTCTCGCACAGGCACTCTCCCCCCACTTCCGCGAGGGGGCCGACCTCGCCCGCTCCACCTTCCTCGACGTGCTCGACCTGCAGGACCTGCCCTGCTGGCGGGATGCGGCGGAGCAGGTGACGGCGCTGCTGAGCGCCTCGCTCGATCGGCACCACGGCGATCGGGAGTTCCGGAGCATCGTGGGGGACCTCTCCGTCAGCAGCCCCGCCTTCGCCGCGGCGTGGGCGCGCGATGCTCCGGTGCGGGGGAGCGGATCCGTCCGCTTCCTCGGCACCGCCGTGGGCACCGTCCCGCTGGACTACCGCCTGGCGCGTCCCCCTCACGACGACGAGCGCACGCTGCTCCTGTTCGAGCCCGCCGACGCCGCGGCCCGGCGCGCGCTCGAGCGTCTCGCCGTCACCGTCCGGGAACCGCCGCGTTCGGCGTGACGTGGGCCTGGGATCGCTGAGCAGCGGGCCGGAGCGACGCGAAGTGGTCGACCGCCGCGGCGGCGGGGGACCCGGCTCGGGCGAGGTACGTCACGACGAAGCGGCCCGGCGCCACCGCCGATTCGAACGTCTGCATGTCGAAATCGAGCCAGCCGAACGGAGCGACGTCGATCCGGAGCGCCCTCTGCGTGATCGGCCGGACCTCGTACTCCGCCCAGACCGACCGGAAGAGCCGGTACCGGACGGAGCATTCGCCGACGATCTCGCGCAGGCGCGCGTCGTCGGGATCGCTGTAGAACCGCAGGGCCGCGATCAGCTCGCGGAAGATGCTGTCCCACACCTGCAGCTGGTCGGCCGGGATGCCGTCCTCGCGAGCGCTCGCGTACCCCTCCGCGACCGAGAGGAGCAGGTTCGCCCCCGGCACTCCCTTCTCCGGGGCGATGCACCGCAGGAGGTCGTTCGTCGCCAGGACGTCGAGGTTGCGGTCGAACGCGAACGCCGGAGTCATCGGCCAGTGCTCCAGCAGCGACTCCATCGCCGGCGGAGGGCTCGAGGAGGCGCCCAGCGGAGGCAGCGGCCGGGCGACCCGGAACAGATAGGCGCGCTCGAACCCGTCGAGGTCGAGCGCTTGGGCGAGAGCGCTGAGCACCTGGTCGGAGGGCGTGATGTCGTGACCCTGCTCGACGCGGAGGTAGTAGTCGCGGCTGATCCTGGCGCGATCGGCGACCTCCTCCCGGCGCAGACCCGGGACCCTCCGCCGGGTCCCGGCGGTCGCGAGCCCGATCCGCTCCGGTCGCAGCGCCGCCCGCCTGGCGCGGAGGAAGTCGGCGAGGGGGGTGCGACTGCTCATCATCTGACTCCGTCGGAGGATCCGCCGGAACGAGCGGCGGTCGGCTGGGGGCGACCCGATCCGCCTGCTCCGTGATCGCGCTCTCGGCTCGAGCATCGACCGGCGGGAGGACGGCCCCGGGCCGGCTCCAGTATGGCTTCCTCCGCCCCGATCGTGAGAGCGCTCCCGCTGCGCGAGCGCCGTCTCGCTCACGGCGAGGGACGTCCTCCGGACCTGCCGCCCCGGGCCTCACTCCGCCGCGGTCGCCCCGCCGGCCCGACTCGGGGACGAGGTCGTACCGGAGAAGTAGTGCCGTTCGTGAGGCTCGCCCTCCGCCAGAGCCAGCGCCGCCGCGCGGATCTCGCGGTCGCGGCCGGTGAGGCGCTGGGTCTCCTGCCGCCGGAACTCGCCCCAGGACGGCACGACGAACGTCTCGAGCTGCAGGCCGGCCTCCTCGCCGCTGCGGTAGAGGGCCCACCTCGAGGCGCCGGTGCGTCGACGAGAGCTCTCGACGCGCCGCATCGCGGTGCGGAATGCGGCGAGGGAGTCGGTGTCGACCCGGTAGGAGACGGTCACCAGCACAGGCCCGTCCGCGGGCTCCGGCTCGAACACCAGGGTGGGTGTGGGCCACGACATCGAGATGCTGCGATCGACGCTCCCCGTCCCCGGCAGGAGGGGGAGCATCCGCACGCTGGCCGCCACCACGAGCAGCAGTCCGGCCGACGCCGCGTAGGCGGTGGGGGTGCCGAGCGCCTGCGCCGCCAGACCCCAGCCGATCGAGCCGACGGCCATCGCTCCCATGAAGACGAAGAGGTAGATCGAGGCGCCGCGCGACCGCACCCACGGGGGCAGCGTGAGCTGCAGAGCCGCGTTCAGCACGGTGAGGGTCCCGATCCAGGCCAGTCCCGCGAGCACGAGCAGGATCAGCGTCGGCGCGAACGGGAGGAACGCCGCGGCGAGGGTCCCGGCCGCGAAGAGCACGGCGCTCGTCGTGATGACGACGTTGTCCGAGAACCGGCGTCGAGCGAGCGGCAGGGCGAAGACGCCGAGCACGGCGCCCGCGCCGAGAGCGCCGAGCAGGAGACCGTACCCGCTCGAGTCGAGGTCGAGGCGCTTCGCGGTGAGGGGCAGGAGCGCCCAGAGGGCGCTGGCCGGCAGGGCGAAGAGCGCGGACCGGACGAGGATCCGGCGGACGAGGTGCGCCGAGGCGACGTACCGGATCCCCGCCGTCAGCGCGGCGCCGAACCGCTCGCGATCGTCGAGGCCGGTCTGGGCGGGCCGCTTCCACCAGAGGAGGGCGATCACGGCGAGGACGAAGCTCAGCGCGTTGATGCCGAAGACGACGGGGGCCCCGAACGCCGACAGGACGACTCCCGCGAGCGCGGGACCGACCGCTCGTGCGCCGTTCACCGTCACCCCGCCCAGAGCGGACGACGCGGCGATCAGGTCGCGGGGCACGAGCTCCGGCTGGACCGCCTGCCACGCGGGCGAGGTCAGGGTGGAGGTGATGCCGAGCAGGAAGGTGAAGGCCAGGATCGTCCACGGCGTCAGGGCTCCGACGGCCGCCACGACGGTCAGAGCGGCCGCCAGCAGCGCGCTGGCCGAGGATCCCCAGATCAGCAGCCGTCGCCGGTCGAGCGAGTCGGCCAGCACGCCCGCCGGCAGGGCGACCAGGAGCGAGGGCGCCAGGCTCGCCGTCTGCACGAGGGCGATGACCACCGCGCCCGCGGCGGCCTCGACCAGGTACCACTGGGCTCCGACGGTCTGCATCCACGTGCCGATGTTGCTGCCCAGCTGGGCGAGCCACAGCACCCGGAACGCGGTGATCGCCAGGGGGGCCCAGGCAGACGGCTGCACCGGTGCAGGGGAGGCGGGTGACGTCATGCTCGGACCCTACGAAGCCCCGCCCGTCCGCGCACCGCCGAGCCCCGAGGACTCGACAGATGACGGAAGCGGGCTCCTCCGCCGTCCAGCCTCGTCAGCACGACGAGTGCAGGTGCCCCCGGAGTGTCCGGGGGCACCTGCGCATCACGGGTGTCCGTGCCGTGCCGCTCCCGCTACTCCCGGATGAACGCCAGGAGGTCGGGGTTGATGACGTCGGCGTGGGTCGTCAGCATGCCGTGCGGGTAGCCCTCGTAGATCTTCAGCGTCGAGTTCTGCAGCAGCTCGTGCTGCTTCAGTGCGGCGTCCTCGTAGGGCACGACCTGGTCGTCGTCGCCCTGCAGGACGAGGACCGGGACGGTGATGGCCTTCAGGTCCTCGGTCTGGTCGGTCTCGGAGAACGCGGCGATGCCCTCGTAGTGGGCGAGCGCGCTGCCCGTCATGCCCTGACGCCACCAGTTGGCGATCACCGGCTCCGAGACGGTCGCGCCGGGCCGGTTGAAGCCGTAGAACGGTCCGGAGGCGACGGCCTGGAAGAACTCGGCCCGGTTGGCCGCGAGCGCCTCCCGGAAGCCGTCGAAGACGGAGAGCGGCGTCCCCTCGGGGTTCGCCTCGGTCTGCACCATCAGCGGAGGCACCGCCGACACGAGGACGGCCTTCGCCACGCGTCCCTGCGGCTCGCCGTACTTCGCGACGTAGCGGGCGAGCTGGCCGCCGCCGGTCGAGTGGCCGATGTGGACCGCGTTGTGCAGGTCGAGGTGCTCGACGACGGCGTTCACGTCGCTCGCGTAGTGGTCCATGTCGTGACCGGTGCCCACCTGGGTCGACCGCCCGTGTCCGCGGCGGTCGCTCGCGATGACGCGGTAGCCGTGCGCGTGGAAGAACAGCATCTGCGCGTCCCAGTCGTCCGAGGACAGCGGCCAGCCGTGGTGGAACACGATCGGCTGCGCGTCCGCGGGCCCCCAGTCCTTGTAGTAGATCTCCACGCCATCGTCCGTGGTCGTGAACGGCATGATTCAACCTCCGTGGTCAGGTCGACGCCGAGCCCGGCCCGGGTCGAGTGCAGGGTGATCCCTCTCCCAGGGATGGGAGCGGTTCCACGCTAACGGCGGGTTTCGGCGGGGCCGGCGGTGCGGATCGATGTTCCTACTTTTGTCCAGACCCTCCTCGAGGCGGAGCGCTCCCGGCCGCCCACCGGGTTCAGCGCGTCCGCAGCGCCTCCAGCAGCGCGGCCGGCGTCTCGGGATCGCGCAGGCTGATCGCGAACTCGCGCTCGCGGGTGGTCCGCACCACGAGCCCGGGTCCCGCGTTCAGGATGAGCGCCGAGCGGCCCGGCATCATCCGGTAGCCCCAGCCGCCCCACTCCGACGGCCGCAGCTCGGCCGTGCCGACCGACGCGATCGACTCGAGCGGGATGCGCCGCAGCGGGATCCCGAGCACCCGCGACACCACGCGCAACCCGCGACGGTCGGCCGTGACGCGCAACCGCGTGAAGCCGAGGACCACGATCGCGCTCGCCCCGAGGACCACGGCCATCGCGATCGCGGGGCCCGTCGAGCCCTCGGCCAGGAGCGTCGACACCGCGACGGCCGCGGCGAGAGCCAGGACGGCTCCGACGACCGCGAAGACCCGGCCCGTCACCGTGTGCGACCAGGCGCCCGACTCGGAGTCGCCCAGCGCCATCCGCTCGACGCGGGTGCTCGACTCCGAGCGGCTGCGGGGAGCGAGGGCGCCCGGCACCACCGCGTAGGCGAGGCCGCCGAGCAGCACGATCAGCCAGCCGCCCAGCTGCGCCCCCTCGGCCGCTCCCGCAGCGAGCGTCGTGCCGACGGACGTCGCCCAGGCGGAGGCGCCGAGGCCCGCGACCAGCCCGAGGCACGAGAGCAGCATCCGCGAGCCGCGCCCGAGCAGCGCCGCGACGATCCCCGCCACCGCGGGGGCGCCGGAGAGGACGAGGGCCAGGGCCAGCAGCGCGCGCGTCGGAGCCGTCTCGTCGGCGGCGCCGGTCGAGGACCAGTGCGAGGCGAGCACGGGCGGCACATCGAGCGCGACACGCGAGACGAGCACGGCGATCGCGGGCAGCAGGAGGGAGGCGGCGGCCAGGAGGGAGCGGGAGCGGTAGGTCACGGGGTGGTCCTCTCGATCAGGCGGATGAGGTCGGCGGAGCTGATCCCGCTGCGGCGGGCCTCGGCGACGAGCTGGTCGACGAGGGCGGTGACGCGCACGAGGCCGGGGCCGGCGGACTCGGCGACCCAGGCGCCCCGGCCCCGGCGCATCTGGATCAGGCCGTCGTCGCGGAGCGCCGCGTAGGCGCGGAGCACGGTGTGCATGTTGATGTCGAGCGACTGGGCCAGCTCCCGAGCCGGAGGCAGGCGGTCGCCCGCCGAGAGGGCGCCCTCGGCGACGGCCGTGCGCACCTGCGCCTCCAGCTGGTCGGCCAGGGAGCGCGAGGACGAGTGGTCGACGCGGAACAACATGTTCGCAATGTTAGTAGAACAACTGCTCTCGACGCCAGGGTCGCGGGGTACCGTGGAGGGACTCGACCCCGGGGGAGGGGATCCCGATGCCCGCTTCATCGACCGACCGCGCGCTGCCCGCGAGCGCACCGACCGCCACCGCGCGTGCGGCGACGCTCCGCCTGGCGGGGATCCTCGTCGCCGCGGCGGGTCTGCTGCAGATCGCCGCCCGGTTCGTGCCGCTGGATCTCGCGGTCACCGGCGTCGGGCGCCTCGGCGCGCTGATCGCGGCCGCCCTCCTCGCCGCGGCCGCCTCCGCCCTGGCGCGGGGCTCGGACGCGAAGGGCGGCATCGCAGGGCGGACGGGCGCGGCGGCGTTCCTCGTCGTCGCTGTGCTGATCGTCCTCCGGCCCCTCGTGGCGTGGTTCTCACCGAGCGGAGCCGAGCCGTCGCGGGGGATGGCGGTCGCCTCCGCGCTCGTGCTCGTGATGGGCGCGGTCGCGGTCGTCGCGGCGGTCGTCGGGCTCATCGCCCTGCACCGCGCGCGCACGGCCCGGACCCCGGTCACCGTCGTCGGACTCGTCGCGGTCGTCGCGGCGGCCGCCCAGGACTACGTGCCCTCGCTCGGGCTGCTCGTCGACTCGACGCCGAGTCAGGAGCTCCTCATCGCTCTCTGGACGATCGGGTCGTTCGCCGAGGCGCTCTCGCTCGTCGCCCTCGGCGCCGTGATGCTGCTCGCCTCCCGCTCGATCGGCCGCGGGAGCCGGTAGGACAGGTCGTCAGTGCGACAGCGCGTCAGTTCGTCAGCGCATCAGTGCGACAGCGCCAGCGATACCGCCAGGACGACCATCACCACCGCCACTCCCGCGTCGAGCACCCGCCAGGCCGTGCGGCTGCGGAACAGCGGGCGCAGCGCCCGCGCCCCGAAGCCGAGCGCCGTGAACCACAGCACGCTCCCCGCCGCCGCTCCGGCGCCGAACCACCAGCGCTCGTCGCCGTGCGTGTTCGCCACCGACCCCAGCAGCACCACCGTGTCGAGATAGACGTGCGGATTGAGCAGCGTCAGCGCGAGGCACGTCGCGACCGCGGTGCGCAGCGACGTGGAGGCGCCGGCCGGGTCGCCCTCGAGCGTGCCGGGGCGCAGAGCCCGCTTCGCGGCGAGGAGCGCGTAGCCCAGGAGGAACGCGATGCCGCCCCAGCGGATCACGACGAGCAGCCACGGCGCCGACTCGAGCACCGCGCCGATCCCCGCGATGCCCAGCACGATCAGCGCCGCGTCGCAGAGGGCGCAGATGGCCACGACCGCGAGCACGTGCTCGCGGCGCAGGCCCTGCCGGAGGACGAAGGCGTTCTGCGCGCCGATGGCGATGATGAGCGAGAGGCCGAATCCGAGACCGGAGGCGGCTGCGAGGAGGGGGGACACGCTCCGACGGTAGGGCGCGGCGCTCCTGTAGACCAGCTCATGCTCCTTCAGTACCGTAAGCGCAACTGATGGAGGGCACCGTGCTGACCGACGACCTCGACCTCTCCCGCCTCCGCGCGCTGGCCGCCGCCGTGCGGCACGGCTCCTTCGACGCCGCCGCGCGGGCCCTGCACGTCACTCCGTCCGCTCTCAGTCAGCGGATCAAGGCGCTCGAGACCGCGGCCGGGCGGGTGCTGCTCGTGCGCTCGCGCCCCGTCGTCGCCACCGAAGCGGGGGCCGGCCTGCTCCGTCTGGCCCGGCAGATCGAGCTGCTCGCCGAGGACGCCGTCCGCGCCCTCGGCGGCGAGGAGGCGGACGGCGCGGGCCCCGTCTCCCTCGCGCTCGCCGTCAACGCCGACTCCCTCGCGACCTGGGTGCTGCCGGCGCTCGCCGGCGTGCCGGGCGTCGTCTTCGAGCTGCACCGCGAGGACCAGGAGCACACGACCGCGTTCCTCCGCGACGGCACGGTGATCGCGGCGGTCACGGCCGAGTCGGAGGCGGTGCTCGGCTGCTCCGTCGCTCCGCTGGGCGTGATGCGGTACCGCGCGATGGCGGCGCCCGCCTTCGCCGACCGCTGGTTCGCCGACGGCGACCTCGACGCTCTCGCAGAGGCCCCGGTCGTCGTCTTCGACGAGAAGGACCGGCTGCAGGAGCGGTTCCTGGCCGCGCACGCGCCGCACGCCGCTCCGCCGCAGCACCGGGTGCCCGGGTCGACCGACTTCGAGGCGGCGGTCCGCCTCGGGCTGGGCTGGGGCATGCTGCCGGAGCTGCAGGCCCCGGTCGGTGATCCGGGCCTCGTCGCCCTCGGCGGGGATCCGGTCGACATCCCCCTCTACTGGCAGCAGTGGTCGCTGCGCACGCCGAGCCTGGACGCGGTGTCGGCCGCGATCGCCGACGCCGCCCGCGCGAGTCTGCGCTGACCGGATCCGGCCCTCTGCACCGCGGCCGTCAGACCGCGAACACGTCGCGCAGCGTCACCGTCTCGAGCGAGCGCTCGCGCAGGAGGTCGACCAGCTGCGCGTACACCCGCGTCACCGGGTCGAAGTTCGCGTGCCCGATCACGATGCGCTGCGGCCGGAACCACTCGTCGGCGAAGCCGAGCAGCTGATCGGTCGTGATGAGGCCGGAGTCCGACAGCGAGCCGTACCAGAGCGTCGTCGCCGTGTAGCCGATGCCCGCCGCGGCGGCCCGGCTCGCGCTGTCGGTGTAGCCGAACGGCGGACGGTAGAAGGGAGCGGCCTCGACGCCGTAGGTGGAGCGGATGAACTCGCCGTTGCGGCCGAGCTCCTCCTGCACGCCGTCGGCGCTGAGACCCGTGAGGTCGACGTGCGACCAGGTGTGGTTCGCGAGCTGCACCTGACCCGAGGCGACGAGCGGTGTGAGGGCGGGCGCGCAGACGGTCCAGGAGTCGTACTGCCCGTTCAGGAAGAACGTGAGCCGGGTGCCGGTGTCCTCCGCGAACTGCGCGTAGGCGGCGACGACCTCGGTGTCGGCGCCGTCGTCGACCGTCCAGGCCATCAGGCTCCCGTCGCCGGGCAGCTCCGTGATGATCCCGTCGGGCAGCGGTACGCGGGCGCGCACGGGAGCGGCGGCCGCGTACCGCTGCCCGACGGGATCATCACGGAGCTGCCCGGCGA
>NZ_JAMRYM010000092.1:0-13214 GCF_023743255.1 Rathayibacter rubneri
GGCGGAGATGACGGAGACCATGCGCTCGAGGGCGTAGACGGGGTCGCGGCCGCCGCCCTTGACGTTCGCGTCGGCGTCGGCAACGGTCTCGATCGCGGTGCCCAGGCCGTCGCCGGTCCAGCCCTGGAGGTCGCGGCGGGCGCGGTCGACCTGCCAGGGGGCGAGGCCCAGGCGCGACGCGATCTGGCCGGAGCCCTCTCGGGAGCCGGCGACCTTCGCCATCGTGCGGAGCTTGCTGGCGAACGCGGCCACGATCGGCACGGGGTCGGCGCCGGACGCGAGCGCGTGGCGCAGGCCCAGCAGCGCCTCCCCGTGCCGACCGGCGATCGCGGAGTCGGCGACGGTGAACGCGGTCGTCTCGACCCGGCCGCCGTAGTACTTGGCGACGGTCGCCTCGGTGATCTCGCCCGAGGCGTCCGAGATGAGCTGCTGGCAGGCGGACGCGAGCTCGTCGAGGTCGTCCGAGAACGCCGAGACCAGGGCCCGGACGGCCCCCGTGGTCGCGGTGCGGCCGGCGGTGCGGAACTCGGCGACGGCGAAGTCGACCTTGTCGCTCTCGCGCTTGAGCTCGGCGCAGACGATCTCGATGCCGCCGCCGCTGCCCGAGCGGATGGCGTCGAGGAGCTTCTTGCCGCGGTTGCCGCCGCCGTGCCGCAGCACCACGGTCGCTCCGTCGGCCGGCGCTGCCAGGTACTCGACGGCCTCGACGAGGAACGCGTCGGTGCACTTCTCGACGTTCGAGACGCGGATGAGGCGCGGCTCGTCGAACAGGGACGGGCTCGCGAGCGTCAGCAGCTCGCCGGGCGCGTAGCCGCCGGCGTCGATGTCGCTGACCTCGAGGCTGGGGTCCTCGGCGCGGAGGAACTCGCGGAGGAACCGCAGGGCGCGGTCGGCGAGGAACTGCTCGGGGCCGGTGATCAGCACGACGGGAGCGGGACGCGTCTCGTTCCACGCGAGCTGCGGGATCGCCGCCTTCGAGGGCGCCGCCTTCGCGCGCGAGGGGGCTCTGCCTGCCATGCCGTCGTCCTTCCGTCCTGCGATCGCCGTCGCCCGCCCGTTCGAGCGCCATCAACCCTACGGTCTGCCCGTGCCCGCCCGCGGCCGCCGGCACCGCCGCCGCACCGCTCGCCCACACCGTGATCCCGTCGGGCCGCGACGCCAGGACGACCGTACCCTCGACGTCCGACCTCAGCGCCTCGACCCCGCGCTCGGCGAGGAGCGAGAGCAGCGACGGAGCGGGATGCCCGTAGTCGTTGTCCGCCCCGACCGAGACCAGACCGAGGCGCGCGTCGAGGGCGTCGTACAGCGCGGGCGCCTGGTCGGACGATCCGTGGTGGGCGACCTTGACCACGTCCACCCGCTCCGGAGCCAGGCGCGCGAGCCGGCCCTGCTCCTCCGCCCCCAGATCGCCCAGCAGCGCGATCGACAGCGGACGGCCGATCGAGTCCGGTCCGATGTCGACGCGGAGGGCGACGCTCGCAGCGTTGCCGCTCAGCGTGCTCCCCTGCTCGGGCCACAGCACGCGCCAGCGGAGGGACCCGAGCGCCCCCTCCTCGCCCCGTGCCGTCTCGCGCACCTCCGCTCCACCCTCCCGGAGCGCCCGCCGGTCGCGCTCGTCCTCGACCTCGGCGACGGGACCGACGAGCGCGGAGTCCACCCGCCCGATGACCGCGCCCACTCCCCCGACGTGGTCGAGGTCGTAGTGGGTGAGCACGAGCAGCGCGACGCGGTCGACTCCGAGGAGGGCGAGGCACGCCTCGAGCCGCTCCGGCAGCGGTCCGGCGTCCACGAGCAGCACGCCCGCGTCTCCCCGGAGCAGGATCGCGTCGCCCTGACCCGCGTCGCACATGGCCACGCGCCAGTCCTCGGGGACCGAGGCGGACCGCAGGAGCGGCGTGGCGAGAGCGGAGGCCGCTCCTGCGACGAGCAGAGCGGCCAGGCCGGCGGCGATCACCCGTCGTGCCGCCGCCCACCGGCGCGAGCGGGTCAGCAGCAGGAGCGCCAGCACGGTCAGCACGGTCAGCGCGAGCACCCCGGCGAGCCCCGGCCACCAGGCGAGCCGCGGTGACGGCCAGCTCGACACGGCGCGGGCGATCGACGCGATCCACCAGGTGGGCACCGCGGCCAGGCGGATCGCGACATCCGCTGCGGACGGCCACAGTGGCGCGAGCAGGCAGCCGACCAGCCCGAGCCCGGTGGCGAGCGGAGCGGCGGGCTCGGCGAGCAGGTTCGCGAGGATCCCGTAGACGGGGACGGACGGGTCGACGAGCAGCACGACCGGCTGGCAGGCGAGCTGCGCGGCCGTCGGCACGGCGAGGACGAGGGCCAGCGGACGGGGCAGGATCTCGGCGAGCCGGCGCATCAGCGGCTCGGCGAGCAGCAGCAGCCCGGCGGTGGCGAGGACGGACAGCACGAAGCCGAGCTTCCCCGCGATGCTCGGATCGGCCACCACGAGGACGACGACGCTCAGGAGC
Organism: Rathayibacter rubneri; assembly: GCF_023743255.1. Lineage (NCBI taxonomy): Bacteria > Bacillati > Actinomycetota > Actinomycetes > Micrococcales > Microbacteriaceae > Rathayibacter > Rathayibacter rubneri. The sequence goes on from NZ_JAMRYM010000092.1 coordinate 2,475, forward strand.
AGGGCCGGCACGGCCGCTCCGGATCGCCGACCCAGCCGCGCCAGGAGGACCACGGTGGCCATCACTGCGGCGCGCACCACGCTGGGCTCCGGTGTGACGAGCACCACGAAGGCGCCGAGCGTCACGAGGGCCGCGAGCGTGCGGAGCAGCCGGCTCGCTCCGAGCAGGGAGGCGATCGCCCAGCCCGCGACGACGACCACGGCGCAGTTCGCGCCGGAGACGGCCGTGAGGTGGGTGAGCGACGCGGTCCGCATGTCCTCCTCGAGATCCGCCGGCAGGGCGGTCGTGTCGCCTGTTGCGAGCCCGGGCAGGAGTCCGGCGACGTCCCCTCCGAGCACCCCGGTCCGGGCGAGGAAGCGTGACCGCAGGACCTCGGCGACGGCCGCGATCCCCGCCGGCGATCGTCGCTCCAGGACCTCGGAGGCGGTGACCAGGGTGCGCTCCCCCGCCGGATCGCCGGTCCCGCCGTCCGCTCGCGCCTCGATCAGCAGCTCGGAGCCGACGGCGATCCTCCCGCCGGGATCGGCCAGGAACACGCGCACCGGAGCGGCTGTCCGGGCACCGCCGACGGAGAGGGCGACCGCGTCGAACCAGACCCCGCCCGTGGCGAGCGGACGGGCCGCGGTCTCGACCCCCACTTCCATCTCGACCCTGGTGCGCTCCTCGGCCGCCCGCACGAGCGGCTCCGGATGCCGTTCCGGCGCCGAGAGGACGACCGCGGTGATCGCCAGGGCGGCTCCGGCGAGCGAGACGGCCACGACCGCGAGGACGGCCCGGCGCAGTCGCACCGTCGCGAGCACGACGAGGACGACCGCGGCCCATGCCGTCAGGACCATCCCCGCGCCGCTGCCGAGGACCACGGAGATCGGGAGCAGTCCGCACGAGACCGAAGCCGTCCACGTCGCGAGAGCGATCGGTGCGAGCCGGAGGTCTGCCGCCCTCACGGCCCCACCTCGTCGCGGAAGGCCTCGAGGGTCTTCTCGCCGATCCCCGGCACCTCGAGCAGCTGATCGACGGAGCTGAAGGGTCCGTTGGCCTCGCGGTAGGCGATGATCTTCGCCGCGGTCGCCGGCCCGACCTCGGGCAGCTCCTCGAGTTGCGCGGCCGTGGCGGTGCTGAGGCTGACCGGTCCGGAGGCGTCCCCTGCTCCGGGCGCGGCGCCCGCCGCGGGAGCGGCTCCGACCGCGGGAACCAGCAGCTGCTCCCCGTCGACCACGCGGCGCGCGAGGTTGACGGCGTCGGGATCGGCCGACTCCGTCGCCCCTCCCGCGGCCGCGAGAGCGTCCGCGACGCGCGCACCGTCCTTCAGCAGGTAGAGCCCGGGCGACACCACCTCTCCCGCGACGTGCACGTAGAGGGCCGGTGACGACGCAGCGGAGGAGGGCGCTGCGGACGGTGCTCCGCTCTGTGCCGCGGAGACCGCCGGCAGCACCCTCGTCCGGCCGCTCGCCTGCGCCCCGGCGAGCAGCACGGCGATCACGGCCGCGGCGAGCACCAGCACGACGGCGGCGCCCGTCCCGATCCGCCAGCGGGCTCTGGGCCGACGCGGGCGCAGGAGGAGCGCCGGATCCGCCGTCCCGTCGCTCTGCTGCATCCGAGAACGCTAGGAGCAGGGCGGACGAGGCCGGGCAGCGGGACGACGATCCGTGGACGACGCAGGGGCCCCTCCGATGTGGAGGAGCCCCTGCGTTCAGAACACGACGAGCTAGACGGCCTTCGTCACCAGGTTCACCAGTCGCGGCGCCCGCACGATCGCCTTGACGACCTCGCGGCCGACGAGAGCCCGGGCGACGCCGGCCGTGGCCCGCGCCTTCTCCTCGAGCTCGTCCGACGAGATCTTGGGCGACACCTCGAGGCGGTCGCGCACCTTTCCGTCGACCTGGAGGATCGCGGTGACCTTCTCCTCGACGAGCAGCGTCGCGTCGGCCTTGCGCCAGACGACGTGCGCGACGGGGCCCTGGTAGCCCAGGCGGTTCCACATGTCCTCGGCCGTGTAGGGCGCGAAGAGGTTGAGCGCCATCGCGATGACCTCGGCGGCCTCGCGCACCGCGGCGTCGCCGCCTCCGGCACCCGAGTCGATGGTCTTGCGGGTCGCGTTGACGAGCTCCATCAGGCGGGCGACGACGACGTTGAACTTGAACGCCTCGATGAGCGACGGCGACTCGGCGAGGAACCGGTGCGTCTGGCGGCGGAGGGCGGCGTCGCCGTTCTTCCACTCGATGTCGGGCTTCGAGGTGACGTCCTTCGCGAGGCGCCAGGCGCGGGCGAGGAACTTCGCGCTGCCGGACGGCGAGACGTCGGCCCAGTCGATGTCGTCCTCGGGCGGGCCGGCGAACGCCATGGTGAGGCGCACCGCGTCGACGCCGTACTCGTCGAGCTGCTCCGACAGGCGCACGATGTTGCCCTTGGACTTCGACATCGCGGCGCCGTCCATCTGCACCATGCCCTGGTTGAGCAGTGCGGTGAACGGCTCGGTGAAGGACACGTAGCCGAGGTCGAAGAGCACCTTGGTGATGAACCGCGCGTAGAGCAGGTGCAGGATCGCGTGGGTCACGCCTCCGACGTACTGGTCGACGGGCGCCCACTTCTCGGCGAGCTTCGGGTCGAACGCCTGCGTGTCGTCCTTGGGCGACAGGAAGCGGAGGAAGTACCAGGAGGAGTCGACGAACGTGTCCATCGTGTCCGGGTCGCGGCGCGCGGGGGTGCCGTCGACGGGGTTCGGCACGTTCACCCAGTCCTCCGCCGCGCCCAGCGGCGATGAGCCCTTGGGCTGCAGGTCGAGGCCCTCGGTCGGCGGGAGGACCACCGGCAGCTGGTCCTCGGGCACGGGGATCAGCTCGCCGTTCTCGCCGTGGATGATCGGGATGGGCGTGCCCCAGTAGCGCTGGCGCGAGATGAGCCAGTCGCGGAGGCGGTAGTTCTTCGCCGAGCGGCCGCGGCCGCGCTCCTCGAGCAGCTTGATCACGCGCTCGATCGCGGTGCGCTTGGAGAGTCCGTCGAGCGGGCCCGAGTTCATCAGGCGGCCGTCGCCGGTCAGCGCCTCGCCGGTGACCGCGGGGTCGGCGGAGTAGCGCGCTTCGAGCGCGGCGAGCTCCTCCGGGTCCTCGGGGATCACCGGGATCGCGCCGGTGACGGGCGCGGAGGTGTCGACGACGACGCGCACGGGCAGGTCGAAGGCGCGGGCGAAGTCGAGGTCGCGCTGATCGTGCGCCGGGACGGCCATGACCGCGCCGTGGCCGTAGTCGGACAGCACGTAGTCGGCGGCCCAGATCGGCAGGCGCTCGCCGTTGACCGGGTTGATCGCGTAGCGGCCGAGGAACACGCCGGTCTTGGGGCGGTCGGCCGTGAGGCGCTCGATCTCGCTCGACTTCTGCACCTTCTCGAGGTACGACCGGAACGCCTGGCGGAGCTCGGGCTCGGAGCTCTCGACCAGCTCGGTCGCGAGGTCGGAGTCGGGGGCGACGACCATGAAGGTCGCGCCGTAGAGGGTGTCGGGGCGCGTCGTGAAGACGGTGACGCGCTCGTCGCGGCCCTCGATCTCGAACTCGACGTCGGCACCGATGGAGCGGCCGATCCAGTTGCGCTGCATCGCGATGACCTTCGACGGCCAGGAGCCCTCGAGCTGGTTGAGGTCGTCGAGCAGGCGGTCGGCGTAGTCGGTGATCTTGAAGTACCACTGGGTGAGCTTCTTCTTGACCACCACGGCGCCCGAGCGCTCGGACGTGCCGTCGGCCAAGACCTGCTCGTTGGCGAGGACGGTCTGGTCCACCGGGTCCCAGTTCACCCAGCTGTCCTTGCGGTAGGCGAGGCCCTTCTCGTACATCTTCAGGAACAGCCACTGGTTCCACTTGTAATAGTCCGGGTCGGACGTGTGGATGACGCGGTCCCAGTCGAAGGAGGCGGCGTAGCGCTTCATCGAGCGCTTCTGCTGCTCGATGTTGTCGTAGGTCCAGGTGACGGGGTTCAGTCCGCGCTTGATCGCCGCGTTCTCGGCGGGCAGGCCGAAGCTGTCCCAGCCGATCGGGTGGAGCACGTTGAAGCCCTGCTGGCGCCAGTAGCGCGCGATGACGTCGCCGAGCGCGTACGCCTCGGCGTGGCCCATGTGCAGGTCGCCGGAGGGGTACGGGAACATGTCGAGCACGTACTTGCGGGGGCGCTTGTCGTCCGGGAGGTCCGTCGAGAACGGGCGGGTCTCCTCCCAAATGGGGAGCCACTTCTCTTGAAGCGCGCGGAAGTCGTAGCGGTCCTCGTCGTTCGCGCCGGTCTGCTGGGAGGTCTCGTCTGCCACAGGTGTGTCCTACTTCATCAGGGTGGGTGAGGACGCGCACGGCCCCCGGGGGCGGCGTCCGACGAACCACCCTACTGGCCCCTAGCGACCGGGCGACGAATCCTCCGCGACCTCCGGGGGCACTCCGAGCGCGGCGAGCAGCGCGCGCGCCTTCAGCCGCGTCTCCTCCACCTCCTCCTCGGGCACCGAGAGGACGGTGATGCCGCCGCCGGTGCCCAGCCGAGCCCGCTCCGGCTCGATCACGAGGCTCCGGATGGTCATCGCGAGATCCAGCGAGCCGTCGGCGCCGATCCTCCCGAACGCGCCGGAGTAGACGCCGCGCGGCCCCTGCTCCCACTCGCGCAGCAGCTCGACGGCGCGGCGCTTGGGCGCTCCCGTCATCGAGCCGGCGGGGAAGGTCGCGGCGATCAGCGCGGCGGGCCCCACTCCCTCGGCGGGCAGCGCCGACACCTCGCTGACCAGCTGGTGCACGTGCGGGTAGGTCTCGACCTCGAGGAGCCGGTCCACGCGCACGGAGGCGGGCCTCGCGATGCGGGCCAGGTCGTTGCGGACGAGGTCGACGATCATGACGTTCTCGGCGCGCTCCTTGACGCTCGAGAGCAGCTCCTCGCGCAGGGCCCCGTCCTCGGCCGCGTCGCGACCACGGGGGCGGGTGCCCTTGATCGGATGCGTTGCGGCGCGTCCGCCCGCCTCGCGCGTCAGGAAGCGCTCGGGCGAGGCGCTGACGAGGGAGCGACCGCCGAAGCGGATCAGACCGCCGTGGTGGCTCGGACTCGAGCGGCGCAGCCGCCGGTAGCACTCCACGGCGTCGAAGGAGCCCTCGACGACGACCTCGTTGGTGAGGCAGAGCTGATAGGCGTCGCCGGCGCGGATCGCGGCCTGGCAGAGGCGGATCAGCTCGAGATAGGCGTCGCGCCCGTGGCGCCAGCGGACGCCGGACACGGGCTCGGCGGGAGCGGGATCCGCGAGGGGCTCCTCGGCGAGCGCTGTCAGCGCCACGGCGAGGCGGTCCGCCTCCGTGCGCCGGGGCCGGGAGGACACGACCCGGAGCGACTGCGCGGTGTGGTCGAACTCGAGCACAGGGTCGCCGCGGAGGAGCACGAGGGCGGGAGGCGCGTCGGCGGACGCCTCGGGGACGGGCAGCGCGACGAAGGGCGCGCCCGCCTCGTAGGAGAGCCAGCCGTAGCGGCCGAGCGCACGGTCGCCGCCCGTCGACTCCGCATCGACGCGAGCGAGCGCCTCCGGCACGTCGCCGCCGGCCTCGACGACGATCGCGTCGGACGGCGCGCAGGAGCCCAGGAAGGAGCGGCCCGCGCCGGCGCCGGAGTCGAGCCAGAAGGCCGCCTCCGCGTCGCGGTACAGGGCGAGGAACGCCCGCTCGGGGTCCACCCACGGCAGGACCACCTCGTGCGGGTCCTCGAAGAGCGGGGCGCCGACCACTGGGCTAGCGTAGGCCGTCGTGGACGACGAGCAGGTGCGGGACTGGGACGGGCGACAGCTCGGCGCCCCGCGCGAGCCGTCGGGTCCCCCTCTCCTCGCCGCCGACTCGTGGCTCGTCTCCGAGGGCCGCGTGCGCGGACTCGACCTGCACCGCGAGCGCTTCCTGGGCGCGATCTCGGCGGCCGGGAGCCCGGCCGACGCCGGCGCCTTCTTCGACGCGGCCGTCGCCGCGCTCCCCCGCACCGGCGACCTCTTCCCCCGCGTCGAGCTCGACTCCGACGGACTGCACCTGCGGCTGCGGCCCGCCCCGCCGCGCACCCGCTCGGTCGTCCTCTGGACCAGCCCCGTCGACCCGCGGCGCGTCCCGGAGTGGAAGGGTCCGGACATCGCCCGGCTCGCGCTCCTGCGGTCGCGGGCGATCGCGAACGGCGCCGACGAGGCCGTGATCCTCGACGCCGACGGCGCGATCCTCGACGGCGCGACGAGCGCCGTGCTGTGGTGGCTCGGCGACACCCTCGTCGTCCCTCCGCCCACCAGCCCGCGCGTGCGCAGCGTCACGGCGCGCACGATCTCGGTGCTCGCCGGTGCCCTCGGCGTCGATGTCCTCGAAGCGCCCACCGAGCCGGAGTCGCTCGACGGCCGGGAGGTGTGGGTGGTCAACGCCCTGCACGGGGCGCGGCTGGCGACCTCCTGGGTCGGCGGACCGGCGCTCGCCGCCGAGCCCGGCCGACTCGACGCGTGGCGGCGCCGCCTGGACGCGCTGCGCCGACCCCTGCCCTGACGGCGCTCCACCGATCCTGCAGGATGGGGAGGTGCCTCCCTCTCCTCCCGCCCGTGCCGTCGCCTCGGCGGTGCTCCTGCTCCCGGCCCTCCTCGCCGCAGGATGCGCGACCGCTCCCGCCGCACCCTCGGTCACGAGCACCGCGCAGGCGATCCTCGAGTACCCGTACTACGAGCTCGAGGAACTGGTCGCGGACGCCGACCGGATCGTCGAGGGCACCGTCGTCTCGACGTCGGACGTCGTCGCGTACCCGGTCTTCGAGGGGGACGACCCGTTCCTGAACCCTCTCTCCGAGGCGTCCGAGGAGGAGCGGGAGGCGGCGAGCGGAGAGGACGCCTACGCCACCACCGAGGTCGTGCTCGACGTGACGGGCGTGCACAAGGGCGAGAGCCCCGATCGCCTCATCATCACGCAGTGGGGCGGCGTCCTCGACGGCGTCCTGAGCACGAGCGCCCAGCAGCCGCTCCTCGTCCCGGGCGAGGACTACCTCCTCTTCCTCGGCGAGGGCGAGCGCGCCGGCACCCTCGGCGGCGGAGCCGGCAGCTACGAGGCGTCCGACGGCGCGTTCCTCGCGATGGCCGACCACGCTCCGGTCGCGTCGCTCGAGCGCGAGGAGCTCGCGATCCTCCTCTCCTCCGACGGCGCCCGTGCTCCCCTCGCGCAGTGGCGGTATGAGCGAGGCCGGTGACTTCCTGCGCGCCGTCCTGGCCTACGAGGGCGACGAGTGGCGTGCTCAGGACGTGCGCGAGCGGCTCGGGAACGGGCTGGACTCCACCGGGGCGTCGGTCGGGGCGGTGCGCGGGAGCGTCCGGGACGCGCTGAACAAGTTCCGCGGGCTGAGCCATGACGACGTGACCGCTCTGTCCTCGGAGCTCTGGCAGCCGCCCGTCTTCGAGCACCGGCTCGCCGCGGTCGTGCTGCTGCAGTCCCGCGTCGCTCTGCTGCGCGCCTCCGATCTGACCCGGTTGGAGGGCTTCGTGCGCGACGGGAGGGTCGTCGAGCTCGTGGATCCGCTCGCCCGGGACGTGGTGCGCCCCCTGCGCGACGCCCTCGACGGGCGCGCTCGCGCACGGATGGACGCGGTCCTGGACCGCTGGGCCTCCGAGGGCGGGATGCCCGCCCGGGCCGCCGCGCTCGTCACACGCTGACGGCGGTCCCTCCCGAGACGACGACCCGGCGGTCGAAGGCGAGCGACGGATCCACGCGGTGCGCGATCAGGATCACGGTGCGGCCGCCCGCGGCGTCGAGGAGATCGGCGAGCAGCGCGTCGGCGACCGGGGCGTCGACCGAGGCGGTGGGCTCGTCGAGGACGAGCACCGCGAAGTCGGCCAGCAGGGCTCGCGCGAGGGCGAGGCGCTGCGCCTGCCCGCCCGAGACGAGGGAGCCGCGCTCCCCCACGCGGGCGTCCAGCCCGCCGCGGGACGCGGTCCAGCCGGCGAGTCCGACCCGGTCGAGCACGGCCTCGAGCTCCTCGACCGATGCGGAGGGACGCGCGAAGAGCAGGTTCTGCCGGATGGTGTCGTCGAAGAGGTACGGCTGCTGCTCGACGAGGCCGACCACGCGGCGCACGTCGGCCTGCGGCAGGAGGCGAGCCTCCACTCCCCCGATCAGGTACGAGCCGGAGTGGTCGAGGAACCGCACGAGCGCGTGGGCGAGCGTGGTCTTGCCGGATCCGCTGCCGCCGGTCACGAGGACCCGCTCGCCCGCGGGCAGATCGAGGCTCACGTGCGCCAGAGCGGGAGCGGAGGCCCCCGGCCACGACACCGACAGATCGCGGAGCACGAGATCGGCACCCTGCGGCGCCGGTGCGAGCGGATCGACGTCGGCATCGGTCGCCAGGGCCGGCGACGCGGCCTCGCGGTCGAGATCCGCGAGACGCTGCGCGCTCGAGAGGGCCGTGCGCGCCGACTGCACCGCCGCCGGAGCGACCGCCACGACCTCGAAGACGGCCAGCGGCACCAGCGCGAGCACGCCCAGGGCGGGACCCCCGAGCGACTCCACCGAGGGGATGCCGAGCGCCAGCGACGCCCAGACCGCGCCACCGGAGCAGAGCGCGACGATCGCCGCGGCGAGGCCCGTCGACGCGGCGCGGCGCCGGGCGGCGCGGGTGAGGGCCGCCTCCGCCTCGGCGACGTCGGCCAGCGCACCCTCCGCCGCGTCGAAGGCGATCAGGACGTCGAGCCGGGTGACCAGCAGGTTGAGCCGCTCGGCGAGCTCCCCCCGCAGGGGCGCCAGCTCGCGGTCGGCGCGCGCCGAGACGAGCCCGGAGCCCAGCGCCCCCGCGACGACGGCGACGAGCAGGAGCGCGAGCAGCACCGCTCCGGCGGCGGGGAGCAGGAGCCAGACGCCCACCACGGCGAGCGTCGACACGGTCAGCGCCACCACCAGCGGCTGCACGATCCGCAGCGGCACGTCCTGCTGCGCGTCGACGTCGGCGACCACGCGCGAGACGAGGTCGCCGCGGCGCACCCGGCCGAGCCCGTCCGGCGCCACGGGGACGAGCCGGTCGTAGACGCCGGCCCGCAGGTCCGCGAGAGCCCGGAAGGCGGCGTCGTGACCGCTCAGCCGCTCGAGGTAGCGGAAGAAGGCACGGGCGAGGGCGAAGGCGCGGACCCCGACGACCGCCATCGAGAGGAAGAGGATCGGCGGCTGCTCCGCCGCGCGGACGATCAGCCACGCCGAGCAGGCCAGCAGGGCGACGACGGAGGCGGAGGACAGGAGGCCGAAGGAGAGGCCGGGCAGGAAGCGCCGCGCGGGCGGCATCGCCGCGCGGAGGACGTCGGCGCGCCTCATCGGAGCACCGCCTCGGCCGGAGAGAGCGCGAGGACGGCATCGGCGGCGGCGATCGTCGCCGGGCGGTGCGTCGCGACGATCACGATCGCGCCCTCGTCGGCCAGGGAGCGCAGTCCGGCGAGCAGCCGCCGCTCCGATTCGTCGTCGAGCGCCGCCGTCGGCTCGTCGAGGGCCAGAACCGCGCCGCCCCGCTCGAGCAGGCGGTGCACGGCGCGCGCGACGGCGACCCTGGCGCTCTGCCCGCCCGAGAGGCCCGTCCCCTCCGCGTCCACGCGGCGGTCGACGTCGAGCCGCAGGGCCCGGTCCAGCCGGTCGGCGTCGGCCGACCTCGCGCCGAGGGCGGTGTTCGATCCGACCGTGCCGGGCAGGAGATCCGCGCGCTGCCCCGCCCAGGCCAGCCACTCGCGGCCGGACCGGGCGGCGACCGGCTTCCCGCCGAGGAGGACGGTGCCCGAGGAGGGCACGACGTCCGCGAGGACGCCGAGCAGAGTGGACTTGCCGGAACCGCTCGCTCCGACGACCGCCGTGATCGTGCCGGGGGCGAAGGTCGCGTCGACGGGAGCGAGCACGCGTCCCGCTCCGTCGTCGACCGCGACCCGCCGCAGCTCGAGGGCGCCGCGCGCCTCGGGAGCAGGCGACGCGGCGGGCAGGAGCGACGCGCGCTCGATCACCGAGAAGGCCGCGTCGGCGGCCTGCACGCCGTCGGCCGCCGCGTGGAACTCGGCGCCGACCTGGCGGACGGGCAGGAACACGTCCGGCGCCAGCACGAGGACGAAGAGGCCCACCGCCAGCGCGAGCGACCCGTCGACCAGCCGCAGGCCGATCGAGACCGCGACGAGGGCGACCGACAGCGACCCCGCGAGCTCGAGCACGAATCCGCTCACGAACGTCACGCGCAGCACCTTCATGGTGTGCACGCGGTACTCCTCGGTCAGAGCGCGGATCCGGGCGCTCTGCCGCTCCGCCCGCCCGAAGATCTTCAGCGTCGCGAGCCCGCCGACCGTGTCGACGAAGCCGGAGGCGAGCGCCTGCAGCCGGTCCCACTGCCGCTTCTGCACGGCCTGCGTCGCCCAGCCGATCAGGATCATGAAGACCGGGATCAGCGGGAGCGTCACGATGAGGAAGAGGGCACTGAGCGGATCGGCGATCAGGACCACGCCGACGAGGATCGGAGTCGTCACCGCCGTCGCGATCAGCTGCGGCAGATAGCGGGCGAAGTAGCCGTCGAGCGCGTCGAGCCCGCCGCCCAGCAGCGCGACGTCGCCCCCGGAGCCGCTGCCCGAGCGCCCCGACGGACCGAGCGCGACGACGGCCTCGAGGACCGCCGCGCGCAGCTGCGCCTTCGCCCCCACTCCGCCCCGGACCGCGTTCACCTCGGTCGCCCACGCCAGCGCGGCGCGCACCGCCACCACCGCGAGCAGCCCGCCCAGCAGCGGAG
>NZ_JAMRYM010000093.1:0-13198 GCF_023743255.1 Rathayibacter rubneri
GGGCTACCCCGCCGTCCGGAGGCAGCGGGTCGGCGGCGGGACGCGCCGACCGCGACGGCACGACGACGCCGTCGGCCGCCACCGTGACGGCCGCCCGCGGCTCGGCCACGAGATAGCCCTCGCCGACGAGCTGGTCGACGGCCGCCACGACCGAGCCGCGCGAGACTCCGAGGCGCTCGGCGAGCACGCGACTCGACGGGATGGGGTCGCCCGCCCGGTAGCGGCCGTCGAGCACCGCGGCGCGCAGCGCCTCCGCGAGATGCGCTCGGACCGATCCACGCGGGGACGGCGCGAGCAGCAGCGGGATCTCCAGATCTCCGGACGCCATGGACTCCCCCGCTCTGGACCACTCGGATCGGGTCCCGCTGGCATTCTGACAGATCCAGCAGTCGGCGGAGGATCGGAGCATGAGCACCCTCCCCGTCACCGACCGCACCCGTGTCACCCGCCTCCGGGAACGGCAGAGCACCGACCGCGCCGAGCTCGACGCGCTGCTCGACGAGGCGCTGATCGCCCACGTGGCCGTGGTGCGCGACGGCGCGGCGATCGTCCTGCCGATCCTCTTCGCGCGCGACGGCGACTCCGTCCTGCTGCACGGATCCAGCGGCGGGGGGCTGCTGCGCGCGGCGGCGCGCGGGGCGCAGCTGACGGTGTCCGTGACCCTGGTCGACGGGCTGGTCGTGGCCCGCTCGACCTTCGACAGCTCGATGAACTACCGCTCCGCGATGATCCTCGGCGAGGCCGAGGCGCTGGAGGGAGACGAGAAGAGCCGGGCGCTCGACGTGCTCGTGGACCGGCTGCTCCCCGGCCGAGCGGCGGAGGTGCGGCCGACGACGGCTCGCGAGATCGCGGCGACCCTCGTGCTGCGGATGCCCCTGGCCGAGGCGAGCGTGAAGATCCGCGCGGCGGGGCCCTCCGACGACGCCGAGCACGAGGACGGCGTCTGGGCCGGAGTGGTGCCGCTGGCGACCCGCACCCTGGCGCTCCGGCCGGCCGCCGGCACCACGGCCGGGACGCCCGGGTCCGTCCGGAGCTTCACCGCGGCCGTCGACGCTGCGGCACCGCCGTACCGCTGAGAGCCGACCGGCTCTACTTCGCGTCCTGGCGGGGGAAGACGACCTTCTGCACGACGATGATGATCGACGCCGCGACCGGGATCGCGACGAGCGCGCCGAGCACTCCGGCGATGGTGCCGCCCGCGACCGCCGCGATCACGACGACCGCACCCGGAACCGAGACCGCGCGCGCCATGATGCGCGGGCTCAGCAGGTACGCCTCGACCTGCATGTAGACGAGGTAGTAGATCGCCGCGACGAGGGCGGTCAGCGGCGACGCGAGCAGGCAGGCGAGCGAGATGATCGCGGCGCCCGAGATCGTGCCGACGAGCGGGATCAGCGACCCGAGGAACGCGACGCACGCCAGCAGCGCCGGCACCGGTCCTCCGATCGAGACCAGGAGGATGAAGGTCAGCACGCCGTTCACGCCGGCCAGCGTGACCTGGCCGACGACGTAGCGGCCGACGGCTCCGGTGATCTCCTCGCCGACCTCACGCGCCTTGGCGCGGTGCGAGGCGGGGGCGAAGCGGTACGCGACGGACTTCATCGAGCGCAGCGACGCGAGGAAGTACAGGGTGAGGATCAGCACGATGATGGCGCCGGTCACTCCGCTCGCGATGCCCGTGCCGACGGCCAGCAGCCCGCCGCCGAGCGAGAGCAGGTTCTGCGGGTCGCCGATGAAGGTCTGCACGGTGGCGATGAGCTCGTCGACGTCGATCACGCCGCGCAGCTGATCCTCGAGATCGAGCACCCACTGCTGCGACGCGATGTCGGTGACGATGCGCGGGGCGTCGGTGACGAACAGGGTGAGCTGCTCGACCAGGATCGGGATGATGTAGAGCAGCAGACCGGCGAAGCCGAGCACCACGACCGCGAACACGATCGTGATCGCCAGGGCGCGCGGGATCCGCTTGCGCTCGAGCCAGGACACCAGGGGGTCCAGGCCCAGTGCGAAGAACATCGCGACGAAGACGTAGGTGAGCACCGTGCTCAGCTCGACGACCAGACCGCCGAGCACGAGGGCCACGAGCACGCCGAGTCCGCCGAACAGCCCGATCCGGAAGGAGCGGATGGTGAAGACCGGACGCTCCTGGTCGGCCGTCACGACGATGTCGGAGTCGACCTGCGGCGGTGTCGGCGCGGCCGCGCGCCGTCGGGCGCGGGCGAACATGCGTCTGGTCCTCATGGGACGAGCGTAGCGGCGCGCAGGAGGCGCTCCTCCGCGCCCGGCGGGACTTGACGCGGGCCCCGCCGGCCCCCGCTCAGCCCTCCGGATCGTGGTCGTCGACGGCGGGATCGTCGCGGTGCAGGGCCGCGTGGCGGTCCCACTCCTCGAGCAGGTGCTCGATCGCGGCGTGGAAGCGCGCGGTCGCGGCCCCGGGGCGGGTGTCGCCGAAGTAGTGGGCGACCCAGCGCTGCAGCCGCTCGACGGCCGCCGCGTCGTGCTCGACACCCGCGAGGCGCGTGGTGATCGTGGACGCGTCGGCGGCGAGGAGCCACTCGGCGTCGCCGAGGTAGCCGGACTCGTCCACGTCCGCCTCCGGACTCACGGGCCGCGTCACCATCAGGGGCAGGCCGGTCGCGAGCCGGTCGTAGACCATGGCCGAGACGTCGAGGACCGCGACGTCGGCGGTGAGTTGCCAGCCGAGCTCCGCCGCGGTGTCGTGGACGTGGGCGGCGGAGGCGTCGGCGGCGTTCGCCGCGGCGATCAGGGCGATGATCTCGCGGTTCGCCGCTCCGTACGCGGGGTCGACCGCCCCGCTGCGCGGGTGGGGGCGGTAGACGAGGCGGTAGCGGGGGTCGGCGAGCAGGGCGCGCACGAGCGCCACTCCGTGACTCGCGACGGAGCCGTAGCCGGCGGCCGCCCGATCGCCCTCCCACGTGGGTGCGTAGAGCACGACGCGGCGCTCGTCCGGCGTGAAGGGCGTGCGACCGGCGAGGTGGTCGGCCTGGGGGCGGCCGATCGGGATCGCCCGCTTGTCGAAGTCGAAGTCCCAGAGGACGCGGTGCAGTCGGGCGAGGGCGGCGTCGCCCGCGATGAGGCTGTAGTCGTAGGCCTTGAACTGGTTCGTCGTCATGTACATCTTGTCGCTCTCGCCGTGGTTGACGAAGACGTGCCAGCGACGGCCGTAGCGCATCATCTGGAAGTTGCGGGAGTTCTGGTTGACGTAGAGCACGATGCGCAGCGGCTGCTGCGCGATCGTCTCCTCGAGGTCCACGACCGAGCGGACGTAGGCCACCGGCACGGGGCTCTCCCGGAGCAGGACCGCGGCGGCGCTCGCGTTGCGCGTCAGCAGCACCACGGGCCGCGTCTTCGCGAGCTCGACCAGCGGGCGGTACCACTGGCGCACCTGGTAGAGGTTGATGTCGCCGTCGGCGAAGTACACGCCGATCTCGAAGCGCCCCTCGGGCAGCGGTGCGCGTGCGGCGAGGAGCCGGGCGACGGCGTGCCGGGCGCGGCGGGCGGCGAGGAGGTCGGCTCCGACCTTCCGGGCCAGCTGCGCGTCCCTGACGAGGCGGAGGAGGAGAGCGCGGGACGTCATCGCTCCAGGCTACAAGCCGCCCCTCCTCGCAGGGGGCGCCGCGAAGGGCGTCAGGAGACGGGGGTCACCCGGAGCCAGACGAACTGCAGCGGTGCGAGCCGGAAGCCCTCGCGGAGGTCCACGGTGACCTCGGTCACGAGATCCAGGGCCCACGGGTCGACGCCGCCGAACCGCTCCGGAGCGACCTCCTGCACCTCGTCCGACACGTTCGCCAGCACCAGCAGCGCCTCGCCGTCGCCCGGGCGCTGGTAGCCGAGCACGTGGCGGTTCTGCGCGTCGAAGACGGTGAGCGCGGTGCCCGCGAACAGCGGGACCGCCTTGCGGATGGCGATCAGGTGCAGCAGACCGCCGAAGACCTCGCCGGCGACGGTGCCCGGCGTCTCGCGCTCGGCGTAGCGCTCCGCGGGGCGGCGGGGCCGGTTGACCCAGCGGGAGTCCCCGGCGGTGGCGGGGTCGTCGCGGTAGCCGTAGTCGTTCAGCTGGCCGACCTCGTCGCCGAGGTAGAGCAGCGGGAGCCCGCCGGTGCTGAGCGCGATCGAGTGCGCGAGCAGGACCCGCTCGATGCCGTAGGGGTCGCCCGCCTCGATACCGGCGAGGGAGGCGGTGGTGCCCGACACGCGGCGGTCCCCGGTGCGCGGGTTCTCCTGGAACGGGACGCCGCGGGCGAACGTGCCCTCGAAGCGGTCCGTGTAGAAGTCGTTGAGGAAGCGGCGGTGGCCGGCGGCGTCGATGCCGAGCTCCGCCGCGTCCTCGTCGGCGAAGGTCCAGCCGATGTCGTCGTGACCGCGGACGTAGTTCACCCAGGCGGTGCCCTCGGGCAGCGCGTGGCGGCGCTCGAGGGCCTGGGACAGCAGACGGACGTCGCGGGTCGCGAGCGCCTCCCACGTCAGCGCCATCTGCAGCGGGTTGTACGAGAGCTGGCACTCCTGGACGTCGATGTACTCGACGACCTCGTCCGGGTGCACGATCGCCTCGGACTTGAACAGCAGCGACGGAGCGGCGAGGCGGCAGACCTCGTTGAAGGCGCGCAGCAGCAGGTGCGCCTCGGGCCGCGACTCCGAGGTCGTTCCGAGCTCCTTCCAGATGAACGCGACCGCGTCCATCCGCAGGGCGTCGATCCCCTGGTTGGCGAGGAAGAGCATCTCGCCCGCCATCGCGCGGAAGACCTCGGGATTGGAGTAGTTCAGGTCCCACTGGTAGCGGTGGAAGGTCGCCCAGACCCATCGGCCGTCCTCGAGCGGGACGAAGGAGCCCGGGTGGTCCTCGGGGAAGATCTCGCGGGTCGTCCGCTCGAAGGCGTCGGGCTGCTCGCGGTCGGGGAAGATCCAGTAGTAGTCCTCGAACCGCTCCTCGCCCGCGAGCGCGCGGCGCGCCCACTCGTGCTCGTTCGAGGTGTGGTTGAAGACGAAGTCGACGACGAGCGCGATCCCCTGGGCGCGCAGCTCGGCGGCGAGCAGCCGCAGCTGGTCCATGTCGCCCAGGTCGGGCCGGACACGGCGGTAGCTCGAGACGGCGTAGCCGCCGTCGGACTCCCCCTCCGGGGCGTCGAAGATCGGCATCAGGTGCAGGTAGTCGAGCCCGATCTCGCGGAAGTACGGGATCTCGGCGCGCAGCCCCTCCAGGTCGCCGGCGTAGCGGTCGACGTAGCAGACGCCGCCGAGCGCCGTGTTCGAGAGGAACCAGTCCGGGTGCTGCTCCCGAGACCGGTCGAGCGCGCGCAGCTCCTCGGGCCGCTGCGCCCACGACGAGGCCGCGAGCGCGACGACGCCGAGGATCTGCTCGGCGAGGTCCTCGCGGTGGCCGTAGACCCCCGAGAGGAGCTCCACCAACCGGGGCAGGTGCTCGTCCAGGCGGGCCTGGAACTCGTCGTCGTCTCCGACGACGGCCCCCTCATCGAGGTGCGTGCGCACCGTGGCGAGCAGCTGCGTCGAATCGAACACCGTCGTCCTTCCGGGGGCATCCGCCCCGGCGGGAGCGGCTGCCCCGATGCTAGACGATGGGCGGACGCCCGGCGAAACCCATGCGGAGCACGGTCCGCCAGGACATCGCTCGGCGCGGGCCCGGGTCCTGGAGCCAGCCCTCGCGCCACCCGGCGAACCAGGCCCGGAGCGCCGGGAGGTCGCGCGCCCAGCGCAGGCACTGGATCGCGGTCCAGGAGCCCACGTAGGCGAGGGCGAGCGGAGCCGGCAGGTTGCGCCGCGCGAGCCAGACGCGGTTGCGCGCGTTCAGCCGGTAGTAGTCGGCGTGCCGGGTCTGCTGGATCACGGGGTGCTGCGCCACCAGCTCGCCCGCGTACCAGGTGGTGCGCCCCGTGTCCCAGACCCGCCAGGCCAGCTCGATGCCCTCGTGGGCGTAGAAGAAGGGATCGGCCCAGCCGCCCGTCTCCTCGAACACGTCGCGGCGCAGCACGACCGCGCCCTCCCAGACCGAGAAGACGGGCCCGGATCGACGGGGGTCGCCCTTGAGGATCCGCGGGATCCAGCGGCGCGGCGCGGGAGTGCCGTCGGTGCTGTCGACCCGAGGCTGCACGAGTCCGATGCCCCGGGGCGAATCGAGCAGGGCGATCGCGTCCCGGAGGAAGGTGGGCGACGGCACGCGCGCGTCGTCGTCGAGGAAGAAGAGGTGCTCGCCCCGGGTCGCGGGGACGCCGGCGTTGCGTCCCGCGGGGATCCCGAGGTTCTCGGGCAGTGCGAGGGGGCGGACCCCCTCCGGCAGGCCCGTGGGCTCCCAGCCGTTGCCGACGCAGACCACGTCGAGCTCGACGCCCTGCTGCGCCAGCACGCTCGCGAGCCCCGCCGCCAGGTCGTCGGGGCGGGTGCCCTGCGTCAGGACGACGACGCCGACTCGCGGCAGCGGCGCCGGCCGATCAGGAGCGGACACGCTTGGACGCCATGATCGCGACGAAGTGGCCGACGAGGGCGAGCACGGCCAGCGGCAGGAGCGCCGCGACCAGCACGCGGTCGGCCGTGCCCGCTCCGACGACCAGTCCGACGAGGGAGGCGGCGAAGGCCAGCATCGTCAGCTCGACCGAGTGGTAGAGGCGGTGGGAGGGCACGAACCGGGCCGCGCGGCGCAGTCTCGCGAGTCCGGAGGAGGACGGCACCGCCTCCCCCTTCGTGTCGGCGAGCTTCGTCAGCCCCGCGTTCGCGCGGGCGACGTGCACCACGTCGTTCAGCGCCTTGTTGAGGACGATCACGAGCGCCAGCGCGAGCCCGATCGTCGTCCAGAGGAAGTCGCCCGGCGTCTCGAACGGGAACCCGGCGGCGCGGAGCCCGAGCGCGATCGGGATGAGCGACTCCGTCGTGTAGTGGCCGACCTTGTCGAGGAAGACCCCCGCGGGCGACGACGTGCGGCGCCAGCGGGCGACCTCGCCGTCGCAGCAGTCGACGAGCATCTGCAGCTGCCCGAGCAGGAGCGCGAGCGCGGCGCCCGCGACGCCCGGGATCAGCAGCGCGGCGGCCGCGCTCCAGCCCACCAGGATCATGAGCCCCGTCACGCCGTTCGCCGAGATCGACGTGCGCAGCAGAACCCAGGTGAGGTACGGCGAGAAGCGCCGCAGGTAGAGCGACGCCGTCCAGTGCTCGGCGTTGCGGCGCCCGCGCACCTCCGGAGGCTGCGCGACCGCCTTCAGCTCGGCGATGGATCGGGGTCTGGTGGTCGCGGTCATGCGCCCCTCGCAGTGTCGGTGCCGTCGTCGCCGGCCGTCGGGACCCCGCCGGTGCGCGGCTGATTGCGCGCGGCCGAGATGTTGCTGGTCAGACCCGCGAAGCCGAGCACGAATCCGGTGCCCCACGCCACGTGGATCGACGGGATCACGACGGCGAACCACAGCATCGCCCGCGGGCCGTCGACCCGGGCGACCGCGACCGTGGCGGCGGCGACCAGCACGAGGTAGCCGAGCGGCACGACCAGGCCGAGCAGGAGCCAGGGCGCGGCGCCGACGAGCGCCTGGACGACGCCGGCCGCCCCCGCGAGCAGGCCCAGGGCGAGCAGGGCGACCAGCACGGGCGGTGCGAAGTAGCGCAGCGACCGCGAGGCGGGGAACAGCCGGGTCAGCTCCCCCCGCCACATCCCCGTCGAGAGGAACTGGCGCAGCAGCGCCCGCATCGACGGGCGGGGACGGTAGGTGACGGTGAGGTGCGGCGTGAACCAGACGGTGCCGCCCAGCTCCCGCAGGCGCCGGTTCAGCTCCCAGTCCTGGCCGCGCTTGAAGCGCTCGTCGAAGAGTCCCGCTCGTTCGAGGGCCGAGCGCCGGAAGACGCCGAGGTACACCGTCTCGGCCGGTCCCTCCTGGCCGCCGACGTGGTGCGGGGTGCCGCCGAGGCCGATGCGGGAGCCGTAGGCCCGCGCGACGGCGCGCTGGAACGGAGTGAGCCCCTCGGCCGCCATCACGCCTCCGACGTTGTCGGCGCCCGAGCGCTGCAGGGTCTCGACCGCGATGCGGGCGTAGTCGCGCGGCAGCACGGAGTGGGCGTCGACGCGGACGACGACGGGGTGCGTCGAGGCGCGGATCGCCGCGTTCAAGCCGGCAGGAGTGGAGCCGACGCCGTTCGCGACCACGCGGATCCGCGGGTCGGCGGCGCTCAGCTGCTCGACGAGCGCCTCGGTCCCGTCGATGCTCGGGGCGACCGCGAGGACGACGTCGAACGGGCCGGTGTAGTCCTGCGCGAGCAGCGAGTCGACGGCGGCGCGCACGTGGGTGACCTCGTTCAGAACGGGCATCACGTACGAGACGCCGGGGAGCTCCGAGAGGTCGTCCGTCGACGCCTTGTCCGTCGGGTTCTCGGGCTGCATGTGTCCAGTTCGTGCGGGAGGAGCCGGTCGTCCACGAGGATCCGGGCGGAAGTCCGCACCACACTAGCAGCCCCCGAGGACGGATCCTCGGGGGCTGCGGGTCGTGCGGGCGCTGCGGTCAGCTGATCGCCATCGTCCCCAGCGTCGCGTCGAGCTCGTAGCTCTGACCGCTGCGGACGTAGGTGATCTGCACGTCGGCGTTCGCGGCCCGAGCGCGCACCTGCGCGGTCAGGTCGGAGGCGTTCGTGATGGGGGTCCCGTCGATCGCGGTGACGATGTCGCCCGCCTTCAGGCCGGCCGCCTGCGCGGCTCCGCCCGAGGTCACCTCGCGGATCGCGGCGCCGAGGACGTCCTCGGTGGAGTCGGTGACGCTCGCTCCGAGCAGGCCGTGGGTGGCCGATCCGTTCGCGATGATCTCCTTCGCGATGCGCTCGGCGACCGCGCTCGGGACGGCGAAGCCGACTCCGATGTTGCCGCTCTGATCGCCCGAGCTCGAGGAGCCCGCGCTGGCGATCGCGACGTTGACGCCGATCAGCTCGCCGTCGCTGTTGAGCAGGGCACCGCCCGAGTTGCCGGGGTTGATCGCCGCGTCCGTCTGGATGACGGGGAGCGAGATCGTGCTCGTGGCCTGCGTCTGCGGGGCCTGGCCGGGGATGTCGAAGTTGAACGGGCTGTCGGTGCTGCCGCTCGAGTCGTCGCCCGAGTCGTCCGGCGCCGCGGAGGAGGCGACCTGGATGCTGCGGTTCAGCGCGCTGACGATGCCGTCCGTGACGGTCCCCGAGAGGCCCAGCGGCGCTCCGATGGCCACGGCGGTGTCGCCGACGTTGATCTCGGAGGAGTCGGCGAAGGTGATCGGCGAGAGGTCGGTCGCGTCGGTCAGCTTGATCACCGCCAGGTCGAGGGTGGGGTCGGTGCCGACGACGGTGGCGTCGTAGATCCGGCCGTCGCTCGTGGTCACCGTGACGGCGGCGTCCGCGACGCCTCCGTCGAGCGTGACGACGTGGGTGTTCGTGAGCACGTAGCCGTCCTCCGAGAGCACGATGCCCGAGCCGGTGCCGGCGGAGGAGCCGCCGCTCACCGCGATCGTGACGACGCTCGGAGTGGCCTTCGCCGCCACCGCGGTCGCGGTCGTCGCGTCCTCGGCGTTGTTCACGGTGATGGTCTGCGAGCCCCCGGACGAGACCACCCGGGTCGCGGAGCCGTTGGACGCCGACCAGAGGCCGAACACGCCGGCCCCCGCGACTCCGCCGACGACCGCGCCGATCGCGAGGGCGGCGACGACGCTGACCCCGGCGCGGCGCTTGGGCGCGGCGGGGGGCTGCTCGCCCGCAGGGCCGAAGGCGCTCGAGGACGGCGGGTTCTCGGAGCTGTGCACCGTGTTCGCGGCGGGCGGCGCGTACTGGCCGTACCGGGGACCGGGGGCCACGGGCTGCGGCCGGTTCTCCTCGGAGGAGTTCGACGTGTACGGAGGCTGCGGCGAGGAAGCGTGCTGCGGCGAGGACTCGGGCAGCGGGACGGTGGGGTGCTCGGACCCGGGGCCCTGCTCGGGGGCCGGGGACGCCTGAGGGCCCGTCGGCGTGGTGGGATCCTCGGGCTGACGGGGACCCTCGTGACTCTCGGTCATGGGTAGTGCTCCTTCCAAGCGGGGATAGCTTGACCAGCGAACCTGGGGGTTCCTTATGACCCGGCTGGAAGCGGGACTCGAAGACGGAGACGGCGCCACGGTGCAGACTGGGGGCGTGAGCATCCACGGATCCTGGACCCGCGCGGCCGCGGGGGCCGGACTACTCGGGCCCCGCGGCGAGGTCGCCGCCACCGTCTTCAGCGAGATGAGCGCGCTCGCGCAGCGCACGGGGGCGATCAACCTCGGGCAGGGCTTCCCCGACGAGGACGGCCCCCGCGAGGTGCTCGAGACGGCGCGCGAGGCGATCGCGAGCGGCCTGAACCAGTACCCGCCGGGCCCGGGCTTCCCGGTGCTCCGCGGTGCGATCGCGGCGCACCAGAAGCGGTTCCACGGGCTCGAGCCCGACCCCGACGGCGAGGTCCTCGTGACGACCGGGGCGACGGAGGCGCTCGCGGCGACCCTCCTGGCCCTGCTGGAACCCGGCGACGAGGTCGTGACCTTCACTCCGCACTACGACGCCTACGGGGCCCTGATCGCGCTCGCCGGCGGCGTGCACCGGACGGTGCTGCTGCGCGGTCCGGACTTCTCGGTCGATCCCGCCGAGCTCGCGGCGGCCGTGTCGGACCGCACGCGCATCATCCTCGTCAACGATCCGCACAACCCCACCGGCGCGGTCCTGCCGCACGAGACGCTCGAGCTGATCGTCCGTCTGGCCGAGCGCCACGACGCGGTGATCGTCACCGACGAGGTCTACGAGCACCTGCGCTTCGACGGGCGGCACGTGCCGATCGCGACACTGCCCGGGGCCTGGGATCGGACCCTGACGATCTCCTCCGCCGGCAAGACCTTCAGCACCACGGGCTGGAAGATCGGCTGGATCACGGGACCGCGCGAGCTGATCACCGCGGTCCTCGCGGTCAAGCAGTTTCTCACCTACGTCAGCGGCTCCCCGTTCCAGGGCGCCGTCGCCCGCGGTCTGGGCCTGGACGACGTGTTCTTCTCGGGGATCGCGTCGACGCTCGAGCGCAAGCGCGACATCCTCTCGGCCGGGCTCGCCGCCGCCGGGTTCGGGGTCGCCCCGTCTCGGGGCGGGTACTTCGTCGTGGCGGACGCCGCGCCGCTCGGGTACTCGGACGGCGTGCAGTTCTGCCGCACGCTGCCGGAGCTCGCCGGCGTCGTCGCCGTGCCGGTCTCGGCATTCTGCCGGCCCGAGGACGCGGCGCCCTACCGCTCCCTCGTGCGCTTCGCCTTCTGCAAGCGGTTCGAGGTGCTCGAGGAGGCGGCCACGCGGTTGGCGGGCATGCGCGCCTGAGCCGCTTCGGCCGGGTGCGGTGAGGGACGGGCCCGGCACCGGCGCGTGCTCTGCGCGGCCCGGCGCGTGCTCGGCGTGGACGGGGTCAGAGCGGGCGGACCGTGAAGCGGCGCAGCGCGAGGGCCGGGTTCTTCGCCCGGGCGGCGTCGATCCGCTCCCGCGAGAGCCAGGCGACCGCCACGTCCTCGACCTCGCCGAGGGTCGCGATCTCGACGCCCATCGGATCGACGATCATGCTGGTGCCGACGCCGATCGGCGGGGTCTGATCGGCCGCGACGAGGTAGATCGTGTTCTCGAGGGCGCGCGCGGTGACGAGCGTGCGCCAGTGCGCCTCCTTGAGCGGGCCCCGGACCCACTCGGCCGGTGCTGCCACGACATCCGCACCGGCGTCGACGAGCCAGCGTGTCACCTCCGGGAAGCGGAGGTCGTAGCAGGTCTGCAGCCCGACGACGAGGTCGCCCACCGCGAAGGTCTCGGGCTCGCCGATCTCGCCGGCGGCGATCCAGTCCGACTCCGTCGAGCCGAAGGCGTCGTAGAGGTGGAGCTTGCGGTAGTGCGCGACGAGCCGTCCGTCGGGATCGACGGCGACGAGCGTGTTGGCGACCCGGCGGTCCTCGGCGACGGACTCGACCATGCCGGCGACCACGAAGACGTCCAGCTCCCGGGCCAGCGCGCCCAGCCCGCGCACGAAGGGGCCGTCGAGCGGCTCCCCCGCCGCGAGCAGCTCGGGTCCGAGCGGGTCCGAGAAGGAGGAGCTGTACTCGGGCAGCACGACGACGCGCGCACCGCGGTGCACGGCCGTCGTGACCAGTCGGCGGATGGTGGCGAGGTTCGCGTCGCGGTCGGCGACCGGAGCGAACTGCGCGACGGCGAATCCGATGCCGCCCGCGGCGGGGCCGGTGCTCACGCTCAGCTCGGCGGGTAGAGGAAGAGCGGGACGCTCGAGGCCGGCACCGTGCGCGTGTGGTACGAGTGGTCGTTGCCCCAGTTGTACTCCTCGAGCGAGACCGTGCCGTCGGAGTTGACCGACTGCACGTACGCGACGTGGTTGCCGGTGAACCAGGCGACGCTGCCGGGCACCGGTGTGCTGCTGGTCACCCAGCCGTGCGACGCCCACTGGCCCGCCCAGGCGTAGGCGCTGCCTCCGCCCGGGGTCATGTTGCCCCAGGTCCACTTCCACGGGGCGCCGGTCGATCCCTGGTCGCGGTTGAGCCGCCACGCCACGAAGTCGACGCACTCGCGGTAGTAGTAGCGCAGCGGGGAGAGCCCGCCGCCCTGGTCGTCCGTGAGCTGATCGCGCCACGGGTAGTCGTCGCCCTCCTCGCGGGGGGTCACCGAGGTGCTGGAGCCCGGAAGGGCGGTGCTCGTGCCGCTCGCAGCGGCCTCCTCGGCCTCCTGCGCCTCGCGGGCGGCGCGCTCGGCCGCCTCGGCGAGGGCGCGCGCCTGGGCGGCGGCCTCGTCGAGCTGCTGCTGCGTGGGGGCCGTGAACGAGTCGCGGATCACCTGCTCCTGCGTCGCCGACGCCGACACGGTGAGCTTCTGGGTGCCGAGGGCGCGGATGCGCGCGGCGGCCTCCACGGCCGCCTGGGAGTCGTCGGCGGGATCGAACGAGTAGGCGGGGAGCGCCATGACCGCGACCATGCCCGCGATGGCGGCGACGGCGACGGTGCTGACCGCACCGCGCAGCGCCCGGGCGCCGCGACGACGGACCGGGGGCACGGACGAGAGGACCTGTGCGGTGGAGGACGCCGCGGGACGACCCGGAGCGGCGGGAACGGGAGGCGCGCTCGCGGGGACGGCGCCCTCGGGCACCACGGGCACGGCACCGGTCGTCGCCGAGCGGCGGCCGGTGCCGTGCCCGTGGTGCCCG
>NZ_JAMRYM010000094.1:0-12921 GCF_023743255.1 Rathayibacter rubneri
GGTGAAGGAGGGGGCATCGGCGGCGAGGCGTCGGGCGGTGGCGGGGTCGATGGGGCCGTGGCCGTCGAGGATGCCGGGCTCGTCGGAGCGCCCGAGGAGGGTCAGGACGGGAACCGTCACGGAGACCCGGGGGCGGATCCCGTGCGGAACGGCTGAACGGGGTCGTGGGCTGTCGGAGGGATCGACAGTCTCACCGTCGAGGAGCAGGACGGCGGCGACGTCGGCGCGCAGCTGCCCGAGGGTCCGCTCCTCCTCGGAGAGGTCCTGCAGGCTGCGCGCGGCGCGGTCGATCCGGTCGAACGCCCCGTGCGCTTCCGGGGCGGGGAGGTGCAGGTGGAGGGTGGCCATTCCGTCGAGGTCGCCGTCGAGCCAGACGCCGCGGCGGGCGGCGCACCGCGTGTGCCGGTCGGTGAGCGACTCCGGGTGAAGGCGTTCGCGCAGCGACCGCAGGCGACGCCGGAGCTGGGGAGGTGTGCAGTCGCGGGCGAACGCTGCGGCAGCCTCGTCGAAGCGGCCGCGCACGTCGATCGGGAGATCGAGCGCGGCCCGGATGATGACGCGGGCATGCTCGGGCGCGATCGCGGCTTCTCGCAAAGCCGTCAACGTCTCGGGAAGTTCGTTGACGAGCATCCGGCTCTCCTCGACGAGAACGCCGGCCAGGGACTCCGAGACCCGCATGCCCATGGCGAGCTCCGCGACCAGGGCCCGCATCGCGGCTTCCTCGCGTTCGACGTGCACCTGCACGCTCGGATCCACGAGGGCGTTCGGGAGTGTCATCGCGGTGCGGCGGGCGAGCTCGATCAGTTCCGCCCGCTGCGCTTCGGCTCTGGCGCGGAACGCGTCGACGGCGCACGCGGCTCCGACGGCGGCGACGAGAGCGTCGTCGAAGCACTCGCGCACGCTCGGGCCACCGCAGGCAGGTCGTGCTTCTACATCCAGGAGAACCATACGAGGATGAGACCAGGGACTACCGACACCACGGGCGCGATCGCGCCAGGCGGCGGCGGAACGCGCCAGGGGCGGTGCGGCGGCTGCTGGTGGACGTGGATCTCGATACGCCCGCTGCGCAGGCTGGTCGGTCAGCAAGAGGGCCGATCAGGGGGATGTGCTCGGCTCCGGGGCGACGCCCGCCGGTCGCTGCTCCGGCCCGGCGCGGCGGAGCTCGCCCGAGCGGCGGCTACCCTCGGTCGGATGGACGACAGGTACGGGCAGGACGTGCTCGCCGGGGACTGGCGGGCGAAGCACAAGGTCGAGGTGGCGGTCGTCGAGGCCGTGCGCGATCTGGTGGTGGAGGAGGTCGCCTCCGGTTTCGTCGGTGCCGTGCTCGGCGTCGAGATGCGGATGGTGCGGCTGGAGGACCGGTTCGGCAAGGTCCGCGTGTTCCCGATCGGTCCCGGCTTCCTCATCGACGGCAAGCCGGTGTCGCTGAAGGCGCCGGGTCTCAAGCGCGACGCGAACCTCGGGCGCGCGCGCTCCGCCTCCGGCTCGTTCCACGTCGCCGACGCGAAGGCGCGCGTCGCGCTGCCGAGCCGCATCTACGTCGAGGGCCGGCACGACGCCGAGCTCGTCGAGAAGGTGTGGGGCCACGACCTGCGCGTCGAGGGCGTCGTCGTCGAGTACATCGAGGGCGTGGACCACCTCGACGAGCTGGTCCGGGCGTTCCGCCCCGGCCCCGGCCGCCGCATCGGAGTGCTCGTCGACCACCTCGTCCGAGGGTCGAAGGAGTCGCGCATCGCCGACACGGTCGCCGCCGGGCCGCACGGTGCGCACGTCCTCGTCGTCGGCCACCCTTACATCGACATCTGGCAGGCGGTGAAGCCGGACCGCATCGGGCTCGAGCGCTGGCCCGAGATCCCGCGCTCGATCGAGTGGAAGCACGGCATCTGCGAGGCGCTGGGCTGGCCGCACGAGGAGCAGGCCGACATCGCCCGCGCCTGGCAGCGGATCCTGTCGAAGGTGACCACGTTCCGCGACCTGGAGCCCGCGCTGCTGGGACGGGTCGAGCAGCTGATCGACTTCGTGACGGAACCGGCGTGAGAGTCGCGGGCGCCCTCGCGCTCGACGTCCTCCTCGTCGCCGTGTTCGTCCTGATCGGCCGACGGAGCCACGAGGAGGGCGGGGAGCTGGTCGGCTTCCTGACCACCTTCTGGCCGTTCCTGGCGGGACTGCTCGCGGGGTGGGCGCTCTCGCGCTCGTGGCGCGCTCCCGACCGGATCGTGCCCACCGGGCTGATCGTCTGGGCGGGCACGGTCGTCGGCGGGCTGCTGCTGCGCATCGTCTCGCAGCAGGGCGTGCAGTGGAGCTTCGTGATCGTCACCGCACTCGTGCTGGGCGCGTTCCTCCTCGGGCGGCGGGCGCTCGCCCTGCTCGTGGCGCGGCGTCGGAGCCGCTGACCTCAGCCCAGCACCTGCACGCCGAAGTGCTGCGCGAACAGCGGCAGCATCAGGCTCAGCTGCAGCTCGGTCAGCGCCGCTCCGCGCAGGCCGTCGAGACCGCCGAGCACGTGCAGCTCGGCGCCGCGCAGATCGAGGTGCTCGAGGCGTGCTCCACCGAGCTCGAGGGAGCGCACGTCGCAGTCGACGAGGCGGACCCGGGCACCGGTGGCCCCTCCCAGGTCGAGCTCGTCGATCGTGCAGCGCTCGAGCAGGACGTCCCGGAGGGAGGCCCCGCGCAGGTTCACGTAGCCGAGCTTGCAGTCGGCGATGCGCACCTGCTCGAGGGTGCTCTCGTAGAGCTCGGCCGAGCCGAGCCGCGAGCCGAGCAGCTCGACCGAGCGCCACCGGCTGCGGGCCGCCGACAGACCGGGCACGTCGATCCGCTCGACGCGCGACTCCACGACGGAGGCGGCGCGCAACTGAGAGCCTGCGAGAGCGGCGGCGGAGATCACGCACTCGCTGATCGAGACGGCGGTGAGGTCGGCCCCCGTGAGGTCGACCGCGTCGAAGCGCAGGCCCTCGGCGTGCTCGCGGGCGCCGAGATCACCGGCGAAGCCCTCGGCGAGGGAGTCGAGGCGGAGGGGATCGAGTCGGGGAGCGGGGATCGCGGCGCGCATCCGGGGAGCCTAGCCCGCACCGCCGACGCGGCTCCTGCTCCGGCTCCCGCCCCCGGCGTCGGTGCGGCCTGGGAGGATGGAGGGATGAACCCGACGCTGCTCGAACGGATGCCGACGCCCGACGCCGACGGGCGCGTGGACGACGACGCCGTCTACCTGGCGTTCACGGAGTGGGCCGAGGCCCGCGGGCTTCCGCTCTACCCGGCGCAGGACGAGTCGATGCTCGAGATCGCCTCCGGAGCGAACCTGATCCTGTCGACCCCGACCGGCACCGGCAAGTCGCTCGTCGCGATCGGCGCGCACGCCGCGGCCCTCGCCTCCGGCAGGCGCAGCTTCTACACCGCTCCCATCAAGGCGCTCGTGTCCGAGAAGTTCTTCGCGCTCGTCGACGTCTTCGGGGCCGCGAACGTCGGCATGGTGACGGGCGACTCCTCCGTCAACTCCGACGCCCCGATCATCTGCTGCACCGCCGAGATCCTCGCGAACCTGGCGCTGCGCCACGGGGCGGAGACACCGGTCGACCAGGTCGTCATGGACGAGTTCCACTTCTACGCCGACCCCGCGCGCGGCTGGGCCTGGCAGGTCCCGCTCCTCACGCTGCCGCACGTGCAGTTCGTGCTGATGTCGGCGACGCTGGGCGATGTGACGGCGCTCGCCGCAGACCTCACCCGGCGGACCGGTCGCGAGACGGCGCGGGTGACCGGAGTCGAGCGCCCCGTGCCGCTGCACTTCTTCTACGAGATCGCGCCGATCCACGACTCGATCGAGGAGCTGCTCGCGACGAACCAGTCGCCGGTCTACGTCGTGCACTTCTCGCAGGCGGCGGCCCTCGAGCGGGCGCAGGCCCTCACGAGCGCGAACATCGCGAGCCGCGATCACCGCGATCGCATCGCCGAGGTGATCGGCGGGTTCCGGTTCACGACGGCCTTCGGCAAGACCCTCTCGCGGCTGCTGCGGCTGGGCATCGGCGTGCACCACGCCGGCATGCTGCCCAAGTACCGACGGCTCGTCGAGCAGCTCGCCCAGCAGGGCATGCTCCGCGTCATCTGCGGCACCGACACCCTCGGCGTCGGCATCAACGTCCCGATCCGCACGGTCCTGCTGACCGCCCTGACCAAGTACGACGGCACCCGGATGCGCCAGCTCTCGGCGCGCGAGTTCCACCAGATCGCCGGACGGGCGGGCCGCGCCGGCTACGACACCGCGGGCACCGTGGTCGTGCAGGCCCCGGAGCACGAGTCCGAGAACCGCAAGGCGCTCGACAAGATGGGCGACGACCCCAAGAAGCGCCGGAAGTGGGTCGCGAAGCGGGCGCCGCAGGGCTTCGTGAGCTGGGGCGAGCCCAGCTTCCGCAAGCTCGTCGAGGCGGAGCCCGAGACGCTGACGTCGCACATGACCATCACCTCGGCCATGCTCCTGAACGTGATCGCCCGCGGCGGCGACGCCTTCTCGAACGTGCACTCGCTGATCTTCGACAACCACGAGCCGTGGAAGCGGCAGCTCCAGCTGGCCCGGCGCGCACTCGGCATCTACCGGACGCTGCGCGAGGCGGGCGTGGTCGAGCAGAGCGTCGGCGCGGACGGCGTGGTGCGCATCCGGCTGACCGTCGATCTGCAGCCGAACTTCGCGCTCAACCAGCCGCTGTCGCCGTTCGCCCTGGCGGTGTTCGACGTGCTCGACCCCGAGTCGCCCACCTTCGCGCTCGACGTGATCTCGGTGCTCGAGTCGACGCTGGACGATCCGCGGCAGATCCTGGGCGCGCAGCAGTTCCAGGCGCGCGGAGACGCGGTGGCCGCGATGAAGGCGGAGGGGATCGAGTACGAGGAGCGGATGGAGCTGCTCGAGTCGGTCACGCACCCCAAGCCGCTCGAGGAGCTGCTCGACGCGACGTTCGCGACCTACACGGCGGCGCAGCCCTGGGTCCGCGACTTCGAGCTGTCGCCGAAGTCGGTCGTGCGCGACATGTACGAGCGGGCGATGTCGTTCGGCGAGTACACGGCCTTCTACAAGCTGTCGCGGTCGGAGGGTCTCGTCCTGCGGTACCTGTCCGACGCGTTCCGCGCGGCGCGCCAGACGATCCCGGACGAGATCAAGAACGAGGAGCTGCACGACCTGATCGAGTGGCTCGGCGAACTGGTCCGCCAGGTCGACTCCTCGCTCGTCGACGAGTGGGAGGAGCTGGTGAACCCCGCTCTGCACGACGCCGATCAGGCGATCGTGCCGCCGGCGCCGCGCCGCCTCACCGCGAACCAGCGCGCCTTCCGCGTGCTCGTGCGCAACGAGATGTTCCGGCGGGTCACCCTCGCGGCCCTCGACGACCACGAGGCGCTCGGCGAGCTCGACGCGGCGGCCGGCTTCGACTCCGACGCCTGGGGCGAGGCCCTGGACGACTACTACGACGAGCACGACACGATCGGCACGGGTCCGGACGCTCGCGGGCCGGCGATGCTGCTCGTCGAGCAGACGCCGACCGAGTGGCGGGTGCGCCAGATCCTGGACGACCCCGCGGGGGATCACGACTGGGGGATCTCGGCGAGCGTCGACCTCGCCGAGTCGGACGAGGCCGGCGCGGCGGTCGTCCGCGTCACAGCGGTAGGACGCCTGGACGGGGGACAGTGATCTGCGCCTGTCGATGCCTGCTCGGCGGCCCGCCTCCCGCATACTCGGGAGGGTGACAGGGGGGACGGGAGCGGGTGCGACTCCGCGCGAGCGGCTCGCGTGGGTGGACACGACCCGCGGGCTCGGCGTCCTCGCGGTGGTCCTCTTCCACGTCCTGATCTGGAACCACGACCTCCTGGTCGACGGCCGCTCGGCGGTGAGCGGCCTCTGGGACCAGGTCGGCGGGTCGCTCGGCCGGATCCGCATGCCGATCCTCTTCGCGCTGTCGGGGATGCTCGCCTCCCGCGGGCTGCTGCGCGGCTGGCGCGCCGGCACCGCACGGCTGCGCCTGGTCTCGAACGGCTACCTCTACGTCGTCTGGGTGGTGCTCTACGGCGCCTTCTTCGCCCTGCTGGCCCGCCCCGACTTCCCCCACTCGATCGACACGCTGCAGCAGTTCGCGCTGCAGGCGGTGCTGCCGACGACCACGCTCTGGTTCCTGTACGCGCTGGCGGTGTACCCCGTCGTCTTCGTGCTGCTGCGGGCGCTGCGCGTGCCGTCGTGGGGGATCCTGCTGCTGGGCGCCGCCGCGTGGTTCGTGGCGGCGGATCTGCGCGTGATCCTCTTCGGCGACGCCCTGCTGGCGAACTTCGTCTTCTTCGCGCTCGGCGTGCTGGGAGCGGAGCGGCTGCGCTGGTTCTCGCAGCCGCGTCCGATCGCCCTGCTCGCACCGCTGGGCGTCTTCGCCGTCGCGGTCGTCGGAGGTCGCGTGGTCCAGGGGCGCGCCGAGGACGTCCTCGGCTTCGTCGCGAGCGCGAGCGCGATCCCGCTGGCGATCGCGTGCGCGGCGCTCCTGTGCCGCTGGGAGCCGGCCGCGCGACTCGGATCGGCGATCGGCCGGCGCACGCTGCCGATCTATCTCATGCAGGTGCCGCTGCTCGGACTGCTGTCCCTCGTCGCGCACCCCGGGAGCACCGGGCTCGTGGAGCTCCTCCGGAACCCGCTGGCCGAGCTCGCCTACCCGCTCGTCGTCACGGCGGCGATCGTCGCGCTCTCGCTCGCGATCAGGGCGCTGCTGGCCCGGATCCCGACGGACCCGCTCTTCAGCGTGCCCGCGGCGCTCGTCGCACTCGCCAGACCCGCGCGCCGAGGCCGGCACGCCGGCTGACGGACGCGGCGTTCGGGCTGCGACCGGGCGCTCAGGCCCAGATCTGCGCGAGGTACTCGGCGGTGACCTGAGGGCTGCGCTCGTGCACGTCGTCGGCGGTCCAGTCGAGGATCGAGGGATCGATGGTCCACTCGCCCTCCTCGGGAGCGGCGCCGGTGGTCTCGTAACCGGCGACCGAGTCCGTCACGGACGCCCAGGTCGCGGCGCCCATCGGGCCGATGAACGTGCTGTCGACCGCGGTGCAGCCGAACTCGGTGCCGGGGCCGTTCGACGCGCCGAAGCCGCCCTCGGTGTCGGCCTCGTCGGGCAGCGGGAAGACGCGCTTGACCACGTCGGCGCCCACCACGAGGCAGTGCTGGTAGCGCACGCCCGACGCGGAGCCGATCTGGAAGGCGGTGTTGCTCGAGGCGAAGTCGATGCAGTCGATGCTCGTGATCTCGCCGTAGTAGTTGCCGCCCTGACCCGAGAACTGCACGGTGTCGGTGTGGGCGTTCGAGCCCTTCTCCTTGTACGCGGGAGCGGTCCAGCAGCCGATGCGGTAGATGAAGCGCAGGCCGCCGGCGCCCTGGGTCGGGGTGCGCATGCTCGAGACGTCCTCGTCGCGCAGCTGCGCGTCCGGGACCACGACCTCGACCAGCTCGACGTTCTCGGTGAACTCGACGCCGTCGACCCCGTAGACGTTGTAGGCGTTCGTCGTGATCCGCGCGAAGGCGGAGCCGCTGCAGCCGCTGGCGAGGAACGCGCCGTTCGTGACGATGCCGCCGAGGGCGACTCCGTTCACGCGCAGCAGCCGCCACGAGTTCGCGGTGGTGACCGTGCCGAAGCCGTCGCGCGGGTAGACGAGGATGCGGTTCTCGCGCTCCAGCGACCCCACGTCCTGCATCATCGGCGAGGAGCTCGAGCCGGCGCCGCCTCCCGGCAGCTCGCCCGGCGCGACGAGGATCCGCACCGTGTCGGACGGGCCGACCTCGGACACGGCGGTCGTGATGGCCTCGCTGATCGCGGCCCACGAGCACTCGACCTCGACCTCGAGGTCGACGTCGCCCGTGATCCACGGGGTGAGCGAGGGCCAGTGCGTGCCGTTGGGGCCGAAGGAGGCGACGGGCTCGGGCACGCCCGCGAGCAGGTCGAGCTCGGGCGCCTCGGCGTCCGGGTCGCCCGGGACGCGCACGGTGTCGGGTGCGAAGGCCCGGTACGCGGCGTAGCCCGCACCGCCGAGCGCGGCGATGCCGAGGCCCGTGCCGACGGCGCCGAGGATGACGGCGCGGCGGCTGGGCCTGCGGGGAGGGAGCTCGTGGAAGGACCCGTCGAACGGGTTCGCGTCGGCCGAGTGGTCGGCGTCGTCGGGCGGGAGGCGAGTGGAGTCGGCCAAGGGTGTCCAAACCGTCAGTGGGCGGTGCCGGAGGCGGCACGCCGCAGGTCCGGCGCGCAACGCTGTGCCGTGAGCGCCGCCGTCGGGCTGTCGGAGCGCTCGGTCTGCACCCTAGCAGCCGCGTCCGGAGGGACGCCCAGGGCTCTCCGGCGATCGTCGGTCAGCGGCCGCGGAGCTCCCGCTTGCGCATCTCGGCGGCGATGTCGTCCTCGGTGATCTCCTTCTTCATCGGCCCCCAGATCGCGGCGGCCTGCGCGACGACTCCGATCCCGATGCCCAGCATCGGCCAGATCGGCCAGAAGTAGCCGTCGGCGCCGCCCGCGATCCAGACGGTCGTGGTGATCGCCGAGACGCTCGCCCAGCCGCCCACGGTCCCGGCGAAGTCGCGTCGGCGCTTGATCTCGCGCACCGCCAGCGCCCGCTCGGCGTCCTCGACCCTCGGCACCTCGGGGACGGCGGCGGCCGATCCCGGGACCGGTTCGACGGCGGATCCCGTCGTGTCCCGTCGTCCTGCAGGATCCGGGGATCCCCACTCGTCGCTCATCCGGCCCCCTCCGTCCCGTCCAGACTACGCACGAGCACGGATCGGCGCACCGGCGCCCCTAGGGCCTGGTGAACACGATCTCGCGTGCTCCGCTCGGCCTGATCGCACGATCTGCGGCGTCGGAACCCTCTGTCGATGCCCGCATCGACCTTCGGCTTCCTCCTTGCAGCTCGCACGACCAGGCCGTGCTCGCGACGGCGATCTCCTGTTCAACAGGCCCTAGACGTGGGTGCGCTCCATGATGGCGGTCGTCAGCGCCGCCACCGGTTCGCGCGCGGCGGACGCGCTCTCCAGGAGCCGGAACTCGATGTCCTCGAGCTCGGGCAGGCCGAACCGGTCGCTGACGGTCACCAGATCACCGGGGATCAGCGAGCGCGGGAAGACGGCGATGCCGATGCCGGCGCGGACCGCCGCGAGCACGCCGTTCACCTCGCGCGTGTTGCAGGTGATGCGCCAGGTGCGGCCCGCGGCCTCGAGCGCGTCGATCGCGATCTGCCGCGAGACGCTCGGACCCCGGTAGGCGATGAGCGGCACCGTCTCGTCGTGCTCGAGGACCGTGTTCTCGTGCGCCACCCAGACCATGGCGTCCCGGCGGACGAGGCGGCCGTCCGTGGATCCCGGAGCCGTCTTCACGAAGACCAGATCGAGGTGACCCGCGTCGAGCCGGCGGCGCAGCGGCCCGGACTGGTCGACGGTCAGCTCCAGCTTCACCTGCGGGTGGAGCTGGCGGAAGTGGCGGAGGATCCGGGGCAGCTGGGTGATCGCGAGGTCGTCCGCCGATCCGAAGCGCAGCCGTCCCTGCATGGCGGTGCCGCTGAAGTAGTTCTCGGCAGCGGCGTGCGCGGCGAGGATCGTGCGCGCGAAGCCGGCCATCGCCACTCCGTTGTCGGTCAGCTCGACCTCGCGGGTGTCGCGCAGCACGAGGATGCGGTCCGCCGCCTCCTCGAGCCGGCGCACGTGCTGGCTCACCGTCGGCTGGCTGATGCCGAGCTGCGCGGCGGCGCGGGTGAATCCGCGCGTCTCGGCCACCGCGAGGAAGGTCCGGAGGAGTGCGGGGTCGTACACGGGTGCTCCTCGACGAGTCGCCTGCCATTGCGGGGGGCGATGCGCCGCAGGGCCCTGATTCCTCGAGCTTATGCCGAGCTGCGAGGACTCGGGAAGGCCCCGTCCGGTCAGCCGCCGGGTCGGGGCGCCTCCGGCTGGCAGTGGGGGCACCACCAGGTGCGGCGCCGTTCCGGATCGTCGCGGACCTCGGCGCGCACGAGGACGGTGGTGCCGCAGCGCAGGCACGGGCGGCCCGCGCGGCCCACCACCCAGTGCCGCTCTCCCGGCCGGGTGTCGCCGGTCGTGGTCTGGAACATGCCGGGGATCGTGACGGAGGCGCGCAGCGCTCGGGCCGACGTCGCGACGAGGGCGCGCACGTCGAGGGAGCCGATCGGGCGCCAGGGCCAGACGCCCCGGAGGAAGCAGACCTCATTCACCCAGAGGTTGCCCAGGCCCGCGAGGTTCCGCTGGTCCAGCAGCGCGGCGACGACCGGGCGGTCGGGATCGCGCGAGAGGCGGGCGACCGCTTCCTGGGCGTCCCAGTCGTCGCGGAGCGGATCGGGACCGAGGTGTCCGATCGCCGTCGCGAGGTCGCGATCGCGCAGGAGCTGCACCACCGGGAGCTCGAGGCCCCAGAGGGTGGCGCCGTCGTCGAGGCGGAGGCGGACGCGCACGTCCGGCTGCACACGCCGGGGGATCGCGCGACCGGGAGCGGTGACGGTCCAGGAGCCCTGCATGCGCAGGTGCGTGTGCAGGGTCCAGCCCTGGTCGAGGCGGGTCAGAAGGTGCTTGCCGTGGGTCTCGTGCCGGAGGATCCGCAGGCCCGCGAGGGCGGTTCCGGCGGCGTCTCCCGACCGGAGCTCCCCGTCCTCCACCACACGGCCGTCCGCCGCCCGACGGAGCCGGGCGGCGAGACGGTGGACGCTGTCTCCCTCGGGCACGAGCCGCACTCTAGGCGGTGCGGCTCGTGCCCTTCTCAGGGACGCCTGCTCAGGAGGCGGGGTACGCCTCCTCGTAGCTGCGCGTGGACCCGTCGCGCGCGGTGACGTCGATGGTCGCGACTCCCGCGTCGATCGAGCGCTCGTGCGTGGCGAAGGTCACGCTGAACGCGCGGCCGGGCTTCAGCTTCTTGGTGGACTTGGTGCCGTACTCGGTCGAGACGACGACGGCGACCTCCTCCGGCCCGTTGTTCACGGCCGTGACGGTGACCGTCGCGAAGGGCCCGCGCGCACCCGTCTCGGCGCTGGTCGCGACGTCGATGCTCGTCGTCGGGGCCTCGGGGAGGTCGAGACCGACGATCACCGGGTCGTGGTCGCTCGAGCGGAAGGCCGACGTGTCGTAGAAGATCGTCGCGTTGTAGTCGTAGCGGCTGTACTCCAGCGCCACGGACTCGCCGCTGTTGATGTTCCAGGTGTCGACTCCGGTGACGATCGCGTCGGCGGCCGGCGAGGCGAAGACGTGGTCGAGCGAGCCGACCGCGCCGTCGAAGGAGTAGGAGTACTCCCCGCCGTCCTTCGCACCCTGGTCGAGGTACCCCGCGTCGGTGATGACCCGGATCGGGTCCTCCTGCGAGTAGGCGTTGAAGTCGCCGAGCAGGTAGACCAGCTCGGTGGCCTTCTCGGCCTGCAGACGGTCGGCGAACGCGACGAGCGCGGTGGCCTGAGCGACGCGGGAGGCGTTCGAGGCGCCCTGGCCGTCGCCCTGGTCGGCGTCGGCGCCCGATCCGGAGCCCTTGGACTTGAAGTGGTTCACGATGGCCACGAACTCGCTCTCGGCGACGCCGATCAGGCGGAACTCCTGGGCGAGGGGCTTCCGCGCGTTCGAGAAGGCGGTCGAGTCGGTGAGGATCACCGATTCGCCGACCGGCTCGATGACCGCCTTCTTGTAGATGAAGGCCGTGCGGATGACGTCCTCCTCGGCCAGCGCGGGCAGCGCGGCGGGCGAGGCGACGTACGCCCAGACCTCCGAGCCGGCGGCCGCGTTGAGGGCGGCGGTCAGCGTGGCGAGGGCTTCGTCGCGCGGCTTGCCGAACTTGGCGGAGTTCTCGATCTCCTCGAGCGAGACGACGCCGGCGCCGAGCGAGTTGATCGCCGTGACGATCTTGGCCTGCTGGCGCTCGAGGTCGTCGGCGTTCGCGGCGCCACGGGCGTCGCAGCCGCTGTTCACCGTGACGGGGTCGCCGTCGCGATCGGTGTAGAAGGTGCAGCCCGCGACGGAGTCGCCGGTGGTGGAGAAGTAGTTCAGCACGTTGAACGAGGCGATCGCGACGTCGCCGCCCACGTTCTCCGGCGCGGCGGTCCGCGTGTCGGCGAACTCGGCCGGCTGCACCGTTGCGGCGTTCTCGACGGTCAGCTGCGTCGTCGGCTGGAAGGACCAGCCGTTGTTGCGGTAGTCGAGCACGACGGGGCCGGTGAAGGTCGCCGGGGCTCCCACGCGGATCGGCTCGTCGGGAGTGAGGTAGGGCAGCGGGATCGCCTTGTTGGCGGCCGACCCGAGGAAGTTGATCGAGGCTCCGTCGTCGAGCACGATCGCGCGCGCCGCGTTGTCGGCGACGACCGCCGCGAGCTCGGGGGAGCCCGGGCGCGCGACCTCGGTCGGGGTGAGCAGCGGCGAGGTGCCGACGGCGAGGCCGATCGAGCCGAAGCTGTTGAGGTCGAAGGTGTCGGTCACGGTGAAGGGGCCCTGCGGCGCGATCAGCATGCTCTCGAGCACTTCGCGCTCCTCGGCCGTGCGCGGCAGCGCGACGGCGGCCGGGACGACCGGCGCGGCCGGTGCCGCGAGGCGCACGACGGTCGCGGCGGAGGTGGGGGTGAGCTCCGTCAGTCCGTTGAACTCGCTCACCGCACCGGTGATCTCGAGGTGGTCGCCGATCGCGACGGAGCCGACCGAGGCGGAGGAGTAGACGAAGACCGCGTCCGAGGCGGTGCGGCCCGTCGTGCTCCCACCCGTGCCCGGGGTCTGGATGACGTAGCCGTTGTAGCCGCCGGAGGGGTAGCGGGCGGTGACGACTCCGGTGGTTCTCGACGGTCAGCTGCGTCGTCGGCTGGAAGGACCAGCCGTTGTTGCGGTAGTCGAGCACGACGGGGCCGGTGAAGGTCGCCGGGGCTCCCACGCGGATCGGCTCGTCGGGAGTGAGGTAGGGC
>NZ_JAMRYM010000095.1:0-12695 GCF_023743255.1 Rathayibacter rubneri
CCGCCGGCCCGCGCGAGGGCGGCGAGGCCGGTGGCGAGCACCGCGACTCCGATCTGCAGGGTCGACGAGGTGCGCATCAGCGACCACGCCTCGAACGCGGGCACCGGCGCGGGGGCGGGCAGCAGGCCGGCGAGGCTCGCCGACACCGCGAGCAGCAGCAGCGATCCCATG
The DNA here is from genome assembly GCF_023743255.1 of Rathayibacter rubneri. Taxonomy (NCBI): domain Bacteria; kingdom Bacillati; phylum Actinomycetota; class Actinomycetes; order Micrococcales; family Microbacteriaceae; genus Rathayibacter; species Rathayibacter rubneri. The sequence continues at coordinate 172 of NZ_JAMRYM010000095.1, forward strand.
ACCAGGGCCACCACGAGGTGCGCCAGGACTTCCGCCACGGCGCGCTGGCGGGCGCGGACGGCGGAGGAGCGCGGGGCTGCGGAGTGGGCGATCGCGACGCTGCGGAGGTGCATGCGCCGAGAGTAGATCCGGGTGCCTCCCCGACGGACCCCCTTGTCGGTCCCCCGTCCGGGAGTGATCCGAGTGGGACTTCCTCCCGAACCCGCCCGGGACGGATCCCGAGTGGTGGCTGAGCGCTGCCGAGGGGGATCGACCCGCCGCGCGAGCCCGATCTAGCCTGGAGGGACGGAGGTGACCGATGTCCGAGGCCAGGAACCATGCCGCCCGCTACCTCTCGAAGCGGGCGGAGGGCGAGTCGTCGCCCGACACCTCCGAGGAGAGCGAGGCGACGATCCCGGAGGATCCGGCCGAGCGCGCCGCCTTCATCGAGACGACGATCCAGCAGGCCATCCGCCGAGGGGACTTCGACGACCTGCCCGGTGCGGGCAAGCCGCTGGAGGGGCTGGACGGCGGCCACGACCCCGACTGGTGGATCCGCCGCAAGATCGAGCGCGAGAACCTCACCGGCATCGGACCGGCCGCGTTCCTCCTCCGCGCCGAGGACCGGCAGCTCGACGAGCGCCTCGACCGCCTGCACCGCGAGTCGGAGGTGCGGGCGCACCTCGAGGAGTTCAACAGGCGGATCGTCGAGGCGCGTCGGCAGCTGCTCGGCGGGCCCCCGGTCGTGACGCCGGTGCGCGACATCGACGTCGAGCTCGCCCGCTGGGCCGAGCGGCGCGCCGCCCGCGCGACTCCGGCGCCCGAGCCCGAGCGGCCGCGCCGCCGCTGGTGGCGCGGTCGCTAGGGTCCGGTGACCGCGCGATCGCCGTCGCAGACCGAGTGGGGGAGCGCGAGATCGTGGTCGACGGACCCTAGGACGTCGTTCCCCTGCGCAGTCGCAGCCGCGTCTCCTCGAGGTCGAGCAGCGACTGCGCCTGGGTCAGGATCCGCTGCGGATAGGCGCGGCGCGAGCGCGCGTCGAGCAGGGCCTCCCGCTCGGCGGTGACGACGGCCAGCCGCAGCGCCCGGTAGAGGCGGTGCGGAGTGTCGACGACGTCGCGCTCCGCGCCGCGCGCCCGCTCCCAGGCGGCCTCCGAGCGGAGGAACGAGGTCTGCCGCACCCGCTCGAGGACGTCCGGATCGACGTCCGTCGCGCCCTCCACGACGTCGGCCGGGTGCTCGAGGATCGAGAGCCCCTTCTCGGTGATCTCGTCGAGCAGCCCCGCCAGGTAGCGCTGATCCTCCGGCTCGTCGACGCCGCGGATCCCCGTCGCCCGGATGAGCAGCGGCAGGGTGCTGCCCTGGATCAGGAGCGTCGCGACCGCGACCGTGAAGGCGATGAGCACGAGCTGGTTGCGGTACGGGATGTCCTCGGGCAGGGACTGCGCGGCCGCGAGGGTCACCACTCCGCGCATCCCCGACCAGCCCAGCACCAGCCCGCCGCGCCAGCCGAGGCCGCTGGTGCTGAAGTGGCGGTAGTCGGCGCGGCGCAGCTGGTAGCGGCGGCGCGCCTTCGTCCGCTCCTCGCGGGGGAGCTCGGCCGACGAGTCGAGCACCTCCTTCTGCTCACGGGCCCGACGCTCCGCTCGACGGGTCTGCCAGCGCTCGCCGACCAGCACCGGCCCGACCCAGAGGAAGCGGACGACGATGAGCCCGACGGTGGCGAGGAGCCCGATGCCGACCGCGGCGGGGACCGTGAGCGCGGCGTCGTCCGCATCCTGGATCAGACTGCGGATCTCGAGCCCGATCAGGAGGAACACCCCGTTCTCGAGGAGGAACTGCACCGTGCGCCAGTTGACGCGGTCGTTGACCCGCGACTGGGCGGTGAAGGAGCGGGAGGAGGCGTGGCCCGTGTGCAGGCCCGCGACGACCACGGCCAGCACGCCCGAGGCGCCCAGGCCCTCGGCCGGGATGAACGCCACGAACGGCACGGTGAAGGAGACGACGGTGTTCAGCACCGGGTCCTCGAGGCGCGAGCGCACGAAGACGGTGAGGATGCTCGCCACGAGGCCGACCACGACCGCCACGGCGACCGCGTAGAGGAAGTCGCCGATCGCGGCCCACGGCGTGGCGAGCGTGCCGGCGGCCGCGGCGAGGGCCGAGCGCAGCAGCACCAGCGCGGTCGCGTCGTTGATGAGGCCCTCGCCCTCGAGCAGGGTGAGCAGTCGCGGCGGGAGGCCCAGGCGCCGGCCGACCGAGGTGGCGGCGACGGCGTCGGGCGGGCTGATGACGGCGCCCACGGCGATCGCGAGGGGGAGGCCCAGCTCGGGCAGGAGGACGAACAGCAGAGCGCCGACGCCGGCGGCCGAGATGACGACCAGCACGACCGAGAGGCCGGTGATGGTGGTCAGGTTCCGGCGGAAGTCGATGAACGGGACGCTGATCGCGGCGGCGTAGAGCAGGGGCGGCAGCACTCCGTCGAGCACCCACTCGTGCGGGACCACGACCTCCGGCACGCCGGGGAGGTACGACAGGGCGACTCCGGCGAGCACGAGGACGATCGGAGCGGCGACGCCCAGCCGCCGCGCGAACACGGCGACCGAGACCAGGACCGCCACGGCCACGATCCCCGCGATCCCCAGCATCATCGGGGATCGCTCCTGCGGGCGCGGGGCGGGCGGCGGTCGGGCATCGGTCTCGTCTCCGGTCGTCCCGCGCCGCGCCCGGGAGGGGCGGGCGTCGGGGACCGTCGTCGAGTCTGCGCCCGGCGCCCGCCGCCGACCAGGGGGTTGCGGGCTACCGCCGGTCGAGCACCCGCTCGAGGCCGATCAGCAGCGCGAGTCCGCCGAGAGCGGCGACGACGACGGCGGTGATCGCTCCGGGCGAGAGGGTCAGGGCGGCGTCGACCAGCTCGGATCGCAGCCGCTCGTCGCCCGAGACGATCAGGAGCCCGACCGCGACCGCGGCGGCGAACAGGCCCCAGACGATCGCGCCGAGGCGGATCCGCGGGCGCTTCGGCGTCAGTGCGCCGGGAAGGGGGGTGGTCTCGGTGCTGCTCATCGCGGGTCCTCCGTCGTGGTCTGCGGGGTGCCGGCGTCGCCGGTGCCCGTGGTGCTGCCGTCGGTGGTGCTCTCGTCGGCACTGCTCTCGCCGGTGGGCTCGGCGACGGTGGTCTGGTCGTGCACGGTGATCGTCCCGGCGCCCTGCTCGATCCGCACGACGACCGGCTCGGCCGTCGGATCGCCGAAGGTCTGCGTCCACCGGGAGCGGCCGTCGACGATCGCGACGTCCTCGGGCGCCGTCGCGTTCCGGCCGTCCGCCGAGACGATCCGGAGCTGCCCGCTCGCGGAGACGGCCTCGACCCGGACGGTCGTCCCGGCCAGCGGCCAGACCGAGACCTCGCCGGCGCCCTGCCAGACGTCGATGACCGCACCGTCCTCGCCCGCACCGGGGACGACGGTCACGTCGAGGAGACCGGAGAGCATCGCGTAGTCGCCGGAGCGCTGGTTCGAGAGGCCGTACGTCCCGCTCAGGGGCAGGATCTCGCGATCCGGAGGCAGCATCGCCGCGATCAGCGCCGTCGCGAGCGCGAGCGCCGACGCGGTGACCAGGAGGGCCGCCCTCCTGCGCACGAGTCCCGCCAGGACGATCGCCGCGGCGAGCACGAGCGCGGCCGCAGCGAAGCCGGTCGCGACCGCGGTGGTGCCGGTGGCGGTGAGCGAGACGATCGCCCCGATCACCGCCGCGGCGCCCAGCACGACGAGGGTGACGCTCGCCCGCAGGCGCGGGTTCTGCGCCCGGCGCACCCGGCGGCGCTCGTCGCGCACCGCGGCGACCGCGCGGGACCGAGCGCGCGCCGCCTCCGCGCGCTGACGGGCCGTCTCGCGTGCCGACGCCGACTGCTGGGCGCGGAACGCCTCGCGCTCGGTCTTCCAGGCGTCCTGCCGGGCGCGCCAGGCGGCGACGTCCTCGGGCGCCTCGGGGCGGACGTCCGTGGGACGAGGCGGCGGGAAGAGGGGGACGGAGCCGGGACGGTCGTCGGTGGTCGCGGGCGCCTCCTCCCGGGCGGCGCCGCGAGCGGAGCGGCCGGAGTTGCGCGCCACCCAGACGACGAGGGCGACGACGAGCCCGATCACCACGAGTGTCCAGATCGTGCGGCCGGCGGCGGGCGACCAGGGTGAGGCGCCGGTGTAGGCGCCGCCGAGCGACCAGAAACCCTGCGCGACGGGGAGCATCGACGCGAGGACCATCGCTCCGATGCCGGCGTGGACGCGGTCGATCCGGCCGCGGAGCAGCCGCTCGATCGGCAGCACGTCGTCCTCGTCGGGGAGCAGGAGCCAGGCGGCGGCGTAGAAGAGGAGCGCGGGGCCACCGAGGACCGCCACGACGGCGAAGATCCCGCGGACGATCAGGGGGTCGATCCCGAGGCGCTCCGAGATGCCGGCGCAGACGCCGCCGATCCAGCCGGGGCGGCGGGTGAGGCCGAGGCCGCGCAGCCAGAGGAGGAAGCGGTTGTCGGTGCAGGGCTCGGTGCCGTCGCCGGCCGCGGCGGGGTCGGGCGCCGTTCCGGAAGGCTCCTGCTCCTCGGTGCCGGGAGCCGTCGTGGTGCGGGCGGAGTCGTCGCCGCCCGGTCCGTCCGCTCCGCCGATCGGCGGGGGAGTGCTCGCTGCTGTCATGGTGAGAGTGTCCCGCTCCTCCCCAGGCGGCGACCATCGGGGGAACCCCTGACTCGACCCTCGTTTCCTCCCCGGCGACCCCGACGACCTGTTTGGATGCACGTGTGAGCATCTCGAGCACCGCGGTCAGACCGCCGTTGCGACGCCCCAGGAGGGTCGTCCTCGGCGGGGTCTGCGCGGCGCTCGCCGAGCACCTCGGCTGGACCCTCTACTCCACCCGGTTCTTCACGGTCGTCGCCGCTCTGCTGGGTGGCGGCGGCGTGCTCCTCTACCTGTGGCTGTGGGCCCTCGTGCCGCTCGCCCCGTCCGAGGGCGAGACCGATCGGGCCGTCCGCCGCGTCGTCCCCGTCGCCGGGCTGCTGTCGGTCGCCGCCGTCGTGGCCGCCGGAGCCGTGCTCCTCGCGCTCGAGGCGCGCGACGACGTCGCGGTGACGCGCGCGCTGGCCGCGGTCGCGGCGCTCGCCGGAGCGGCGGTCGCGTGGGCGCTCGGTCCCGGGCGCGACGATCCGTCCGCGACTGCTCGCGCCTCGCTGCACGTGCGCCTCGCCTCCTGCGCCGCCCTGCTCGTCGCCGGAGTCGCGGTGCTCGTCGCCCGGCCGAGCGCCGTCAACGCGGTGCTCGCGGTGGGCCTCCTGATCGCCGTCGCGGGCGTCCTCGCCGCACCGGGCGTCGTCCGCCTCTGGACCGAGCTGATGGGCGAGCGGGCCGCCCGGGTGCGCGAGGAGCAGCGCGCCGAGATCGCCGCGCACCTGCACGACTCCGTGCTCCAGACCCTCGCCCTCATCCAGAACCGCGCCGGAGCCTCGAGCGAAGTCGCCCGCATCGCCCGCGCCCAGGAGCGCGAGCTGCGCGACTGGCTGTTCGAGCGCGACGTGCCGGTCGCCAACGACCTCGCGGCCGAGGTCCGCGCCATCGCGGCCGCCGTCGAGCTCGACTACCCCGCCACCATCGAGGTCGTGGCCGTCGGGGTCTCGGTGCCGGGCGCCGCTCCGCTGCTCGCCGCGACCCGCGAGGCCGTGCTCAACGCGGCGCGCCACGCCGGCGGCGAGATCTCGGTCTACCTCGAGTCGGCCGTCGACGGCGTCGACGTCTTCGTGCGCGACCGGGGCCCCGGAGTCGACCTGGGCGCTCTTCCGGGCGACCGCCTCGGCATCCGCGAGTCGATCATCGGCCGGATGACCCGCGCCGGCGGCAGCGCCGTCGTGCGTCCCGGGGTCGGCGGCTCGGGCACCGAGGTGCACCTGCGGCTGGGAGCCGCGTCGTGACGCGCGTCGTGCTGGTCGACGACCACTCCATCTTCCGGTCGGGGCTGCGCGCCGATCTGGCGCCAGGCCTCGAGGTCGTGGGCGAGGCGGCCGATGTCGACTCCGCCGTGCGCCTCGTCGCCGAGACGCGGCCCGAGGTGGTGCTGCTCGACGTGCACCTGCCGGGCGGTGCGGGCGGAGGCGGGGCCGAGGTGCTGCGGCGCAGCGCCGCGCTCCTCGAGTCGGTGCGGTTCCTCGCGCTCAGCGTCTCGGACGCGGCCGAGGACGTGGTCGGCGTGATCCGCGCGGGAGCCCGCGGCTACATCACCAAGACGAGCTCCGGCGCCGAGGTGAGCCGCGCGGTCGAGGCCGTCGCGGGCGGCGACGCCGTGTTCTCGCCTCGTCTCGCCGGGTTCGTCCTCGACGCGTTCGGCGCTCTCGCGGGCGAGCAGGCCGAGTCGGTCGACGAGCTCGATCGGCTGTCGGCCCGCGAGCGCGAGGTGATGCGCCTGATCGCCCGCGGCTACGCCTACAAGGAGGCGGCCGCCGAGCTCTTCATCTCGGTCAAGACCGTCGAGTCCCACGTCTCCGCGGTGCTGCGCAAGCTCCAGCTCTCATCGCGGTACGAGCTGACGGCGTGGGCGTCGGCCCGGCGCCTGCTCTGACGCGCCCGAGCGGAGATCGACGCGCTCCCCTGCTGATCGGGTAGCCCGCTCGCGGGCGTATCGAGATCCCCCGCCTCCTCTGCTGATCGAGTAGCCCACTTGCGGGCGGATCGAGATCGGCCCGCGTTCTCTGCTGATCGAGTAGCCCGCTCGCGGGCGGATCGAGATCCGCGCGCGTTCTCTGCTGATCGAGTTGCCCGCTCGCGGGCGTATCGAGATCCACCAGCGCCGGACGTCTGATCACCGAATGGATCCGCCCAGGCCGGTGGGTCTCGATACGCCCCTGCTACTCGACCAGCGGGGAGCCGGTGGGTCTCGATACGCCCCTGTGGGGCTACTCGACCAGCGGGGAGCCGGTGGGTCTCGATACGCCCCTGTGGGGCCAGCGGGGAGCCGGTGGGTCTCGATACGCCCCTGCGGGGCTACTCGACCAGCGGGGAGGCCGGCGGTCCGTCCTCGCCGGAGCCGTCAGTCGCGCGAGACCAGCACCCGCACGTCCCAGGGGCCGAGCTCGAGCACGTCGCCGGCCGCCGACGCCTCGCCCGAGAGCACGTCCTCGACCGCGGAGGGCAGCGCGAACGTCGACGGCTCCCACGACCAGTTGTGCACGAAGCGCACGCGCTCGCCGTGCCGGTTGGTCGCGCTCGTCACGGTCTGCGTCGGCGAGGCCGCACGCCACGGGGTCGCCGCCGCGGACGACTCCGACACCGCCCACTCCATCAGCGCCTTCGCCAGGGCGAGGTCGGGCACCGTGCCCACGTAGGTCACCCGTCCGGCTCCGTGCGAGCGGGTCGTGACCGCCGCGAAGCGCCCGTAGTGCGGGTGCCGGTAGCGCACGAGCACCGTCGCGTCGTCGACCTGCACCCCGTCGGCCCACACCGTCGCGCGGGCGCCGTCGGGCAGCGGGAAGCCGGACTCCGCCTCCACCGGCAGGGGCACCGCGAGGTTCGCGAACTCGTCGTAGTGCACGCCGGCGGCCGCGTCGAGGAACGCGGGCTTGCGCTGCAGGCGGGCCCGGCCCTCCTCGTCCTCGTAGCCGGTGCGGACGCCCACGACGAGGTGGCCGCCCGCCGCCGCGTAGGCCTCGAGCCACTGCAGCTGCACGTCGTCGGCGATCGTGAACGCCGCCGCGACGAGCACCGGATGCGCGGCCGCGTACTCCGCGGCGGGCACGGCGGTCAGCTGCGAGGGGTGCACGGTCGAGGCCTGCAGCCCCGCGTCGAACGCTCCGCGCGCGAAGGCGTCGCGGGCGGTCTGGAAGCTGCGGCGGTCCGGCACCGGCATGCCCCTGGCCGCGTCGGCACCGAGGGCGGAGTCGCTGAAGGCGGGGTGCTCCTCGAGCGCCCACTTGCTCTCGTTCGAGAACAGGATCGCGACGTCGGAGTCGGGCGCCAGCTCGGTCACCCGGTCGCCCGCCGCGGCGAAGTCGGCGCCCAGCGCGGCGATCTGCTCGTAGGCGCGGCCGGGCTCCTGCGAGTGCGGCAGCACTCCGCCCCAGTAGGTCTCCGCGCCGTGGTGGAGCGTGTGCCAGTGCCAGTACTCGATCATCGTCGCGCCGCGCGAGACCAGCGCCCAGGCCGCCTGGCGCCACTGGCCGTCGTAGGCCGGCTCGTTCGACCACGACATGCCGATCGCCTGCGCGTCGGTCTCGGTGACGAGGAACGGCGCCTGCTTCGAGCCGTACATCCGGTCGGCGGTCGCGTAGAGCGCCCAGGTGCCGGAGGTGGTCCAGTGCTGGTCGAACGGACGCGCGTCGGGCAGCTCGAGCCCGTCCTGCATCCGGTAGTACGGGTTGCCCGCGGTCACGTCGAGCCGGCGCACCAGCTCCTCGTCCTGCACGGTCGTCCGCTCGTACGAGATGCAGGTGGTGACGAACTGGTCGTCGCGGCCGATCCGCTCGGTGATGCCGCGCACCAGGTCGGCCTGCCAGCCGATGAAGTCCGTGGTCAGCGAGGCCTGGAAGCGGCGCCACGCGAGGTCGTACTGCGGCTGCGCGTTCGCATCCGGCGTCCACAGGTCGGACCAGGTCGACAGGCGGTGCGACCAGTAGGTCAGCCCCCACTCGTCGTTGAGCGCCTCGACCGTGCCGTAGGTGGCGCGCAGATTGTCGACGAAGCGCTCGAAGACCTGGCGGTTGTGGAAGATCTCGTTGCCCGGCTCGTTGTCGACCTGGAAGCCGATGACCGCGGGGTGCGCGGCGTAGCGCTCGACGATGCGGCGGATCACGCGCTCCGCGTGGAAGAGGAACGCGGGGTGCGTGTAGTCGATCTCCTGGCGCGCGCCCCAGCCGATCGGCTGCCCGGTCGCGCGGTGCGCGTTGATCTCGGGGTACAGTCGCGCGAGCCACATCGGAACCGCGTAGGTGGGCGTGCCCAGGACGACCGAGATGCCGTGCTCGTGCGCCCCGTCGAGCACCGGCTGCAGCCAGTCGAGGTCGAAGACGCCGTTCTCGGGCTCCCAGGTCGACCAGACCGACTCGCCGACGCGGATCACGGTGAACCCGGCGGCCTTCATCAGCCGGAGGTCCTCGGCCAGGTCGCGACTGCCCAGCCGCGAGGTGGGCTGGTACTCGTGGTAGTAGGCCGCGCCGAACAGGATGCGATCGGTGAGGTGCTGCATGGTCGCCTTTCAGTGGTGGTGAGGTGGTGGGCGTCAGCCCTTGACGGCGCCCGCGGTCAGACCGTCGAGCAGCTGCCTGCGCAGGAGGAAGAAGACCAGGATGGTCGGTACCGAGGCCAGCACCGCGCCGGCGAGGACGAGATCGTACGAGCGGTTCTCGGAGGCGAAGAGGATGTTGAGCCCCAGCGGGATCGTGTACTGCGACGAGTCCGAGAGCAGCACGAGCGGCCAGAGGAAGCTGTTGTAGCTCTGCAGGAACCCCCAGACCCCCAGTGCGCCGAGCGAGGGGCGCAGCAGCGGCAGCACCACCCGCCAGAAGATGCCGAACTCCGAGTTGCCGTCGATGCGGGCCGCCTCGATGATCTCGTCCGGGATCGACTGCACGATGAACTGCTGCATCATGAAGATCCCGAACGCGGGAGCCACCCAGGGCACGATCAGCGCGAACCACGGGTTCGAGAGTCCTGCCTTCACGACCAGGATGAACAGCGGCACCAGGATCACGACGAACGGCACCGACAGCGACGAGAACATGATCGTGAACAGCACCCGCTTGCCGCGGAAGGCGAACTTCGCGAAGCCGTAGCCGGCCATCGCGCAGACGAACACCGAGACGGCGGTCGCGATCAGCGAGGTGCCGATGCTCATCCCGAACCAGTTCCAGAACGGCTGGGTGGTGAGCAGATTCGTGTAGTTCTCGGTGGTCGCGGGGTTCGGGAGGAGCGAGGGCGGCGTCGAGAAGATGTCGCCGCGGTTCTTGAACGAGCCGCTGAGCGCCCAGACCAGGGGCAGGACGAACACCAGCAGCAGTGCCGAGAGGGTGACGTAGAGCAGCCCGCGGCGGGCGCGCTCGCCGCCGGACGCCTTCCGCTGCCGAGGACCGGGGGTGCGTCCGGAGCGGGCGGTGACGATTCCCGTGGTGGCGGTCATGAGGTTCTCCCGATGGCGAGGGCGCGGTTGAGGATCTGGCTGACGGCGAAGACGAGCACGAAGAGCACGACTCCGGCCGCGGCGGCGTAGCCGAACTGCTGGCGCTCGAACGCGGCGCGGTAGATGAACATCGAGACCGAGAGCGTCGCCTCTCCGGGTCCGCCGCGGGTGAGCAGGTACGGCTCGTCGAAGAGCTGGGCCGCGCTGATGAACGAGGTGACGACGACGAACGCCGTCACCGGTCGGATCGCGGGCAGGGTGACGGTACGGAACTTGGCGAGCACTCCGGCGCCGTCGAGCTCGGCGGCCTCGTACAGCTCCTTCGGCACCGCCTGCAGAGCGGCGAGGAAGAAGATCGTGAGGTAGCCGACCGTGCGCCAGAGCAGCACGAAGCCGATCGCGACCTTCGCGAGCGCCGGGTCGCCGAGCCAGTCGATGTCGCCCAGGCCGAAGAGGGCCCGCAGCAGCGAGTTCAGCAGTCCGTAGCTGCGGTCGAAGATCAGGCTGTAGATCAGCGCGATCACGATCGGCGAGAGCACCATCGGGATGAAGAAGGTGAGCCGGAACAGGTCGCGCGCCTTGAGCCCGCGGGCGTTCAGGCCCTGCGCGATCATCAGCGAGCACGGCACGATCACGAACACGGCGATGAGCGTGTAGATCAGCGTGTTCACGAGAGCGACGCCGAAGCTCGTGTCGCCGAGCAGGTCGGCGTAGTTGCCCAGCCCGATGAATTCCGGCGATCCCAGGCCCACCCACTCGGTGAGGCTGAGCCAGATCGCCGCGCCGACCGGCACGATCATGAACAGTGCGTAGAGCACGTAGAACGGCGCGATGAAGAGGTACGGAGCGTTCCCGCCCGTCGTGTTCAGGCGCTTGCGCTTCGAGCCGCGCGCCTCGAGCGGCGAGCCGCCGCGGCCGTCCTGGGCGGAGGCGGGCGCCCCGGCCGTGGTGAGAGTCGACATCATCGATCCTTAGCTGCGGGCCTGGCCGCGGAAGTCCTCGGCCGTCGCGCGGAGCGCCTGCGCCGGGGAGAGGGTGCCCTTGTAGGCCTGGAGGAGGTAGCCCGACAGCACGGTCGTGAGGATCTGCTGGTCCTGGCTCTGGTAGAGCGACGGGACCTCGTCGATGATCTCGCCGTAGACGTCGAACAGCGCCTGGCCGCCGAAGTACTCGTCGGTGATCACGGCGAGCTCCGGGTCGTCGAAGACCGAGCGGAGGGTCGGGAGGTAGCCCAGATCGCGGTAGCGCTTCACCTGCTGCGCCGGGTCGAGGTAGGCCGCGAGGATCAGCTCGACCGCCGCGTCGCTGTTCGCCTTGCCGGTGACCGCCGCGAAGCCGGTGCCGCCGCCGACGGCCGTGCGGCCGCCTCCGTTCTCGAAGCGCGGCAGCGCCTTCACGCGCCAGAGCCCCGCCTGCTCGGGCACGTTGGGCTTGATGCCGTAGCTCGAGTACCAGGTGGGCATGTCGACGCCGAGGATCGTGCCGTCCTTGAGCCCGCTCTGCATGCTCGGGCCGTAGTAGTCGGCGACGGTCGTGAGGAACCCGGAGGCGAGGCCGTCGACCGCGAATCGCAGCGCCTCCTCCGCCTCGGGGGTCTCGAGGTCGAGCCGGCCGTCGCGGTCGAAGAGCTGACCGCCGCGCTGCATCAGCAGCAGCTGGTAGCCCTGCACGACCTGCGGCAGATCGCTGCCGACCGACAGCGCGCCGAACGAGACACCCTCGCGGGCGCTGATCTCCCCGCCGACCCGGGCGAACTCCTCCCAGGTCTCGACGTCGACCGGCACCCCCAGGCGCTCGAACTCGTCGGCGCGGTAGTAGTAGACGGCCAGCGGGGTGTCGGAGTCGAGCGCGTAGAGGCTGCCGTCCTTGCTGAACGCGTCGACCCGCGCGGCGATCAGGTCGTCGCGGTACGGCGCGGTCGCCTCCGTCAGGTCGACGAGCAGCTCGGGAGCGATGGAGCCGCGCAGCGTGCGGGCGAAGTTCGCGACCTCGAGGCCGACGACGTCCGGAGTGCCGGTGCCGGCCACGGCCTGCGCGATCAGCTTGGTCACGATGTCGGTCGCGCCGATCTTGGTGACGTCGAGCGAGTAGTCGAACGCGCTGCGCTGCGCGGCGAGCGGGAGCGCCTCGGTGAAGAACGAGACGTAGCCGTCGTCGTGCGTCCAGAACGAGAGGTCGACCGCGCCGGACTCCACGGCGGCCTGCGGGCCCTGGGTCGAGCAGGCGGCGAGGAGGGACGCGAGGGCGGCCGATCCGCCGGCGGCGGCTCCGAGGCGCAGGAGGCCGCGGCGCGAGAGCGGCGAGCGAGACGGTGGGGAGAAGGGATGCATTCAGGTGCTCCTCGGGGAGGGACAGGGACGACGGAGGGCCGGCGGGCGCGCCGGGGGGACCGCGGAGCGCAGAGCGGCGCG
>NZ_JAMRYM010000096.1:0-12561 GCF_023743255.1 Rathayibacter rubneri
GGCCCTCGGGGGAGACGCCGCCCCTCCTCGCTCATCGAGTAGCCCGCGCAGCGGGCGTATCGAGATCCACCAGCGCCCGAAGGCCCGCCCCTACGAGCGCAGCCGCTCCAGCACCACGTCGGCGAGCGACTGCGCGAGGCGGTCGGCCGTCTCCTGCGTCGTCGCCTCGACCATGACGCGCACCATCGGCTCGGTCCCGGAGGGGCGGAGCAGCACGCGGCCACCCGTGCCGAGCTCGGCGGACGCGTCGGCGACGGCAGCCGCGATGACCTCGTCGTCGTGCACGCCCTCGCGGTCGACGCCGCGGACGTTCACGAGGGTCTGCGGGAACACCTTCATCACCGAGGCCAGCTCGGCGATGCTCTTCCCGGAGCGCGCCATCTCGGCCGCGAGCTGCAGGCCGGTGAGGACACCGTCGCCGGTCGTCGCGAAGCGGCTCATGATCACGTGGCCCGACTGCTCGCCGCCGAGGGAGTAGCCCCCGTCGTTCATCGCCTCGAGCACGTAGCGGTCGCCCACCCCGGTCTCGATGACGCGGATGCCGGCGTCGGCCATCGCGATCTTGAGGCCCAGGTTGCTCATGACGGTGGCCACCAGGACGTTGTCCCGGAGCACGCCGCGTCGGGCCATGGACGTCGCGAGGATCGCCATGATCTGGTCGCCGTCGATGATCTGCCCGGTGGCGTCGACGGCCAGGCAGCGGTCGGCGTCGCCGTCGTGCGCGATGCCCAGGTCCGCTCCGGCGGCCAGGACCGCCTCGGCGACGTGGTCGAGGTGGGTCGAGCCGACGCCGTCGTTGATGTTCAGGCCGTCGGGATCGTTGCCGATCACGGTGACGGTGGCGCCCGCGTCGGTGAAGACCTCGGGCGAGATGCCGGCCGCCGCGCCGTGCGCGCAGTCGATGACGACGTGCAGACCGTCGAGCCGGGTGCTGCCGAGCGACCCGAGGAGGTGGACCACGTAGCGGTCCTCCGCGTCGGAGAAGCGGCGGATGCGGCCGACGTCGGGTCCGGTGGGCGTGAGCGCGGGGACGCCGAGAGCCGCCTCGATGCGGTTCTCGAGCTCGTCGGGCAGCTTGCGCCCGCCCGCGGCGAAGAACTTGATGCCGTTGTCGGCGGCCGGATTGTGCGACGCCGAGATCATCACGCCGAAGTCGGCCTGCTCGTCGGCGATCAGGTACGCGGTAGCGGGGGTGGGGATGACGCCGGCGTCGAGGACGTCGACTCCGGCGCTGGCGAGTCCGGCGGCGACAGCGGCGCCGATGAACTGGCCGGAGATTCTGGGGTCGCGGGCGAGCACCGCGAGGGGGCGTCGACCCTCCGCCCGGGCGGCCGCACCGAGTACACGGGCGGCCGCCTGGGCGAGGCCGAGAGCCAGGTCGGCCGTGACCTCGCGATTAGCGAGGCCACGGACGCCGTCGGTTCCGAACAGGCGCGTCATAGTGCGCAGTCCACTTCTCCAGCTACTGGTCGCGCGGCCCGAAGGGCCGCACCGACTAGCGCTTCGAGAACTGCGACGCCTTGCGGGCCTTCTTGAGACCGGCCTTCTTGCGCTCGATGACGCGGGCGTCGCGCGTGAGGAAGCCGGCCTTCTTGAGGATGGCGCGGTTGTTCTCGCGGTCGATCTCGTTCAGCGCACGGGCGATGGCGAGGCGCAGCGCGCCGGCCTGGCCGGAGGGGCCGCCGCCGGTGATCTTCGCCACGACGTCGTAGGAGCCGACGAGGTCGAGCACCTTGAACGGGTCGGTGATCAGCTGCTGGTGCAGCTTGTTGGGGAAGTACTCCGCGAACTCGCGGGCGTTGACGGTCAGGCTGCCGGAGCCCGGGACCAGGCGCACGCGGGCGATGGCCTGCTTGCGACGGCCCACGGCTGCGCCGGAGACGTTGAGGACGGCGCGGGGCGTCGAGGACGCCTCGGTGGCCGGGCTTTCGGTGGAGTAGCTCTCGGGAGCCACGTCGATCTGGTCTGCGATCTTCGCCACGGTGTAGGTGATCCTTTGTCTTCGAAGTCTGGGGTGTCGGGGAGGGCCGGAGCCTACTGGGCGACCTGGGTGAAGGCGTACGCCTTGGGCTGCTGGGCCGCGTGGGGGTGCTCGGTGCCCGTGTAGACCTTCAGCTTGCGCAGCTGCGCACGGCCGAGGGAGTTCTTGGGGAGCATTCCGCGGATGGCCTTCTCGACGGCGCGGATCGGGTTCTTCTCGAGGAGCTCGGCGTACGTGGTGGCCGAGAGGCCGCCCGGGTAGCCGGAGTGGCGGTAGGCCTTCTTCTGGAGGAGCTTCTGGCCGGTCAGGGCGACCTTCTCCGCGTTGACGATGATGACGAAGTCGCCCATGTCCATGTGCGGCGCGAAGGTGGCCTTGTGCTTGCCGCGCAGGAGCGCCGCGGCGTGGGTGGCGAGACGGCCGAGCACGACGTCGGACGCGTCGATGACGATCCAGTCGTGCTGGACGTCAGCCGGCTTCGGAGAAAAAGTGCGAGTCACGTGAGTGCTGCTTTCTGGTCGGAGTGAGGTGTTCGTGAATCCCGCTCCGTGGCCGTTCGACCCGCGAGGGGCCGAACCGATCCGGTGGAGGGCTCAACTTCGGGCGCTCGGCACACGGCCGAAAACACCAAGGGTCGACATTACAGCAAAGACGCCGTCAGCGATAGCGGCGAGGAGGGGTCCCCGGGCCGGACCGGCCCCTCGGGAACGGAGCGGCCGCTCACTCCGCCTCGCCGAGTGCGGCCAGCACGTCCTCGGCGAGCGTCTCGAGCGCGTCCTGCGCACCGACCGACGACCGGAGGGACACGAGCCGGTCCCCCGCGAGCACCGTGAACGTCGACGCCGGGTCCTGCGCCGGGTCGCCCGGCTGGAAGAAGGCCGCCTCGCCCAGGTCGCTCCCGACCGCGCCGACGGCCGACGCCTGCTGCGCGGTCGCGTCGGCGAGGGTCGCTCCCGCGGCGGACTGGAGCAGCAGCGCGGTGGGGTTGCCGGCCATCGACCAGGCGCAGACTCCGACCTCCTCCGACGGCGTCGCGAACCCCTCCGGGAGGTCGAGGACCGATTCGATCGTCTCGACCGGCAGCACCTGTGCGCAGTCCAGCGTCTCGGCGACGGGCAGGGTGCGGCGCACGCGGGTCTGGACGGCGCGTTCGGCGAGCGAGGAGTCCTCAGGATAGTCGACCTCGCGCAGGATGAGCCCGCGAGCCGGCATCACCGCGAACGCGTTGGTCCGGGCCGCGTCGTCGCGGAGCCCCGCCACGTCCTCCGCGGCGAGCCGGCCGTGCCCGACTGCGACACAGGCGCCCACGAGCGCGCGCACCATGCTGTGGCAGAAGGCGTCGGCCCGGAGGTGCGCGTGCAGGACGCCGTCCGAGTCGCGCTCCCAGTCGAAGTCGAGCAGCGTCCGGATCGTGGTCGCGCCCACCCTCGCCCGGCAGAAGGACGCGTAGTCGTGCAGGCCGAGCAGCGACTGCGCCGCCCGGTTCATCCCGTCCTCGTCGACGGACTCCGTGATCCACGTCGTGTACGCCCGCTCGAGCGGGTGGCGCAGCGACGACGCGTCCGCCAGGCGGTACTCGTAGCGCCGCCACCGGGCCGAGAAGCGCGCGTCGAACCCCTCGGGCGCCCGCGAGACGCGGTGCACGCTGAGGTCGGAGTACTGACCGAGGATCCCGCGCAGCCGCCGCTCCAGCACCGCCTCCTGCGGCAGCGTCCCCTCGCCCGCGCGGCGACCGCCGCTGAGCCGGATCCACTGCTCCTCGCTGAGGTCGGCGTGCGCGACCTGGGCGCTGGCGTGCACGCCCACGTCCGTGCGGCCCGCCACCGTGACCGTGGTGCGCTCGGGCGTGCGGAGCACCTTCGACAGCGCGTCCTCGAGCACCCCCTGCACCGTGCGGAGTCCGGGCTGGAGAGCCCAGCCCGAGAAGTGGGAGCCGTCGTAGGCCAGGTCGAGGCGGACGCGGTGAAGCACCCGTCGAGTCTAGATCGACGCACAGGGCGTCCCCGGCCGCTCGGGACCGGGCTAGAGGCGCACTCCGACAGCGGCGAGGACGGTCTCCGCCCAGTCGAGCGCGGTGGCGGAGTCCCCCAGGTGCGAGACGATGCGGACCTCGTAGCCGCCGGCCTGGATCGCGAGCTCGCCGGGCTGCGACGCCGCCGCGTCGCGGTCGACGCGGTAGGCGGCGTCGCCCAGGGGCACCGGTGTCGCCCCGACGGCCTCCCCCGCGCCGACGAAGGTCTCGAGCAGACGCGCGGGGGCGAGGGTCACCTCGAGCGCGGAGGGATTGCCTGCGACGGAGTAGGTGCAGCTGCGGGCGTCGTCGGTCAGCGCGACCGATCCGGCGGGCAGCCCCGTGGTCTCCTCGATCCGCGAGGAGGGCAGGACGGCCGCGCAGTCGAGGACGGGCTGCTCGGCGGCGGCCGGCTCGGTGGGCACCGGCGTCGGGGTGATCACCGCGGTCGCTCCGGACCGCTCCGGGATCTCGACCACCGGCACGGACGAGCATCCCGCGAGGATGACGACGAGGGAGAGGACCAGGACGGCCGGTCGTCGGGGTCGCAGGCGCACGACTCCCCTTCCGCAGGCTCACCGGGGCGGCGGCCCCGGCCGCACCGGGCGGCGCGGTCGCGCGATGCAGCGCGATGACGCCATCGTAGGCGACGTTTCGCGCCACCGGAGTGTCGACGACCGCCCTCCCGGAACGACGAGAGCCCCCCGTCCCGGAGGACGGAGGGCTCTCGAGGTTGGCGCGGGACTACTTGGTCTCGCTGGTCTCCTCGACCGGGGCGTCCTCGACAGGAGCGTCCTGGACGGTCGCGACGTCCTCGGACGGCGCGTCCTGGACGTCGGTCTCCTCGACGGGCGCGTCCGCGACGGGAGCCGACGCCGGCGCCGCCGTGGTGCGGGACTTCTTCGCCTTCGGGGTCACGGGCTCGAGGACGAGCTCGATGACCGCCATGGGGGCGTTGTCGCCCTTGCGGGGACCGATCTTGGTGATGCGGGTGTAGCCGCCCTCGCGCTCGGCGACGAGCGGAGCGATCTCGGTGAAGAGCTCGTGGACGACGGACTTGTCGCCGATGGTCGCGAGGACGCGACGACGGGCGTGCAGGTCGCCGCGCTTGGCGAACGTGACGAGGCGCTCGGCGAGCGGACGCAGGCGCTTGGCCTTGGTCTCGGTCGTCTTGATGCTCTTGTGCGTGAACAGGGCCGCGGCCAGGTTCGCCAGCATCAGACGCTCGTGTGCGGGACCGCCTCCGAGGCGGGGGCCCTTGGTGGGCTTGGGCATGGGTTTACTCCAGTACTAAAGGGGTGTCAGCAGGTCGGTCGCGAAGAGCCTCAGGCTCCGGAGCGGAGACCTAGATGCTCTCGTCGTCGTAGCTGTAGAAGTGGGCGCCGTCGAACCCGGGGACCGAGTCCTTGAGCGACAGGCCGAGCTCCGTCAGCTTCTCCTTGACCTCATCCACCGACTTCTGACCGAAGTTGCGGATGTTCATGAGCTGCGTCTCCGAGAGGGCGACGAGCTCATTGACGTTGTTGATGCCCTCGCGCTTGAGGCAGTTGTAGCTGCGCACCGAGAGGTCGAGGTCCTCGATGGGCATCGACAGCTCGGTCGAGAGGACGGCGTCGACCGGCGCGGGGCCGATCTCGATGCCCTCTGCCGCGTTGTTCAGCTCGCGCGCGAGTCCGAACAGCTCGGTCAGCGTGCGACCGGCGGAGGCGATGGCGTCGCGCGGCGTGATCGCGGCCTTGGTCTCCACGTCGACGACCAGGCGGTCGAAGTCGGTGCGCTCGCCGGCACGGGTGGCCTCGACGCGGTAGGTGACCTTCAGCACGGGCGAGTAGATCGAGTCGACCGGGATCTGTCCGGCCTCGGAGAACTCGCTGCGGTTCTGGGTCGCCGACACGTAGCCGCGGCCGCGCTCGATGGTGAGCTCGAGCTCGAACTTCGCCTTGTCGTTCAGCGTGGCGATGACGAGCTCCGGGTTGTGGATCTCGACACCGGCCGGAGCCGAGATGTCGGCGGCGGTGACCTGACCGGCGCCCTGCTTGCGCAGGTACGCGGTGATCGGCTCGTCGTGCTCCGAGGAGACGACCAGGCCCTTGATGTTCAGGATGATCTCGGTGACGTCCTCGCGGACGCCCGGGACCGTCGTGAACTCGTGCAGGACTCCGTCGATCCGGATGCTGGTGACAGCGGCGCCCGGGATGGAGGACAGCAGGGTGCGACGCAGCGAGTTGCCGAGCGTGTAGCCGAAGCCGGGCTCGAGGGGCTCGATGACGAAGCGGGAACGGAACTCCGAGATGTTCTCCTCGGTGAGCGTCGGACGCTGTGCGATAAGCACTGTTGATTCCTTTCGATCACGTGTCCGCTATATGACACGTGCGTTTGCGAGGTATGAAGTTGTGAAAGAAATGCGCGATCCGCCGGTCGGCCGGCGCCCGCCGCGGAGGGCGGGAGCGCGGCCGACCGACGGCTGCGAGTGCTGGTGCTAGACGCGGCGGCGCTTGGGCGGGCGGCACCCGTTGTGCGCCTGCGGGGTGACGTCGTTGATCGAGCCGACCTCGAGGCCTGCGGCCTGGAGGGAGCGGATCGCCGTCTCGCGACCCGAGCCCGGGCCCTTCACGAAGACGTCGACCTTCTTCATGCCGTGCTCCTGAGCCTGGCGCGCGGCCGACTCGGCGGCGAGCTGGGCGGCGAACGGCGTCGACTTGCGCGAGCCCTTGAAGCCGACTCCACCGGACGAGGCCCAGCTGATGACGGCCCCGGAGGGGTCGGTGATCGAGACGATGGTGTTGTTGAACGTCGACTTGATGTGGGCCTGGCCCACTGCGATGTTCTTCTTCTCCTTGCGGCGCGGCTTACGAGCGGCCGACTTGGGGGTAGCCAATGTGTATCTCCTCTAGGTCCGTGTCGCCCGCGTTACTTGCGGCCGGCCTTCTTCTTGCCGGCGACGGTGCGCTTGGGTCCCTTGCGGGTGCGCGCGTTCGTCTTGGTGCGCTGTCCACGGACCGGGAGGCCGCGACGGTGACGGAGGCCCTCGTAGGAGCCGATCTCGACCTTGCGGCGGATGTCGGCGGCGACCTCGCGGCGGAGGTCTCCCTCCACCTTGTAGTTGCCCTCGATGTAGTCGCGGAGCGCGACGAGCTGGTCGTCGCTGAGGTCCTTGACTCGGATGTTGCCGTCGATCCCGGTGTCGCTGAGGGTCGCGAGCGCCCGAGTGCGGCCGACACCGTAGATGTAGGTCAGTGCGACCTCCACGCGCTTCTCGCGCGGGATGTCTACTCCTGCCAGACGTGCCATTGTGGCTTCTCCTGTTGAGTGAGTGGAGGTGTGATGCAACGCCGGTGCCCCGGCCTCCACCGGGGGTGTCCTCGCCGTTCGTCCCCGCCGGAGCGGGGATGCAGCGCGAGTGGTGACGTTGCGGTTCTGTGTTCTGTTGTGGGGCGGCGGACCGCCCCGGCGCCCCCTGCCGGGAGCAGCGGTCGGGACTAGCCCTGGCGCTGCTTGTGGCGGGGGTTGCTGCTGCAGATGACCATCACGTTGCCGTGGCGGCGGATGATCTTGCAGTGGTCGCAGATGCGCTTGACGCTGGGGTTGACCTTCATGGTTCTGTTCCTTGATTTCGCTGGCGTCGTGCTCCCGGCGGATGCCGGGGCCGTTCCTTACAGGACACGCACGTCGCGAACGGAGCGGGGCGAACGCCTACTTGTAGCGGTAGACGATCCGGCCGCGGGTCAGGTCGTAAGGGCTCAGCTCCACGATCACGCGGTCCTCCGGGAGGATGCGGATGTAGTGCTGACGCATCTTGCCCGAGATGTGGGCGAGAACTTTGTGTCCGTTGGTCAGCTCCACGCGGAACATCGCGTTGGGGAGCGCCTCGACAACCGCACCTTCGATTTCGATGACACCGTCTTTTTTGGCCATAGCCTCACTGTCGTTCGGAAGTAGTGTGTGTACTGGTCGTGCGAATGTTTCCGCGCGATCCTCCCCCGGGCGAGTGCCCGGGATGCGGTGTGCGGGCGTGCCGGAGCACGCGCAAAACACCAAGGGTCGATGCTACGCGATTCCGGCCCGCTCCGCCACCTCGGGCGTGTCGCACGAGCGGTCGGACAGGACGCGCCTCCGCCGACCGGCCCCTCGCCGCCGCCTAGGCTGGCTCCCGGGTCCGGCCCGGGCCGACGGAGGGAGTGCCGATGGCGCGCACGAGGAGATCGACGGACCGCGACGGGCGGCGCTGGTACTCGCATCCGCTCGTCACGGTGCTGGTCGCGATCGTCGTCATCGCCCTCGTGCAGACCTTCTTCGTGAAGGTGTACACCGTGCCCACCGGGTCGATGGAGAGCACCCTGCAGGGCGGCGGCTTCTTCGGCGACCGCATCCTCGTCGACCGCACCGCGGCGTTGCAGGGCGATCCGGAGACGGGCCGCATCGTCGTCTTCTCGCGCGACGAGGCCTGGGGGGCCACCGACTCGGTCGGGAGTCCGCTCTCGGAGGCCGTGAAGTACTTCGGCGACGTGACGAGCATCGGCCCCAGCCACGAGGAGTTCCTCGTCAAGCGCGTCATCGCGTCGGCGGGGCAGACGGTCTCGTGCTGCGACGCCGAGGGCCGGGTGCTCGTCGACGGGCAGCCGCTCGACGAGGACTACGTCTTCGAGGACTTCCCGTTCGACGCCGGATCCCTCGACTGCTCGACCACGCCCGCGTCGACCCGGTGCTTCCAGGAGTACACGGTGCCGGAGGACTCCCTCTTCGTCCTCGGCGACCACCGCTCCAACTCGAACGACTCGCTCGGGCTCTGCCGCGGAGCGGTCGGACCGATCGACGCCTGCGTCAAGACGGTCCCCGTCGAGCGCGTGGTGGGCCGGGTCTTCGCGGTCGCCTGGCCGCTGACCCGCTGGCGGCTGTTCTGACCCTCCGAGGGGATGCACGGAGGGACGGGCCCGTGCGGGTCCCGTCCCTCCTCGAGGTGCGTGCTGCCGGTCGCTAGGAGCGCACGACCTCGACGAGCTGCGGGAACAGCGGGTGCTCGGGAGCGAGCCCGGTCACGTCCGCGACGAACTCCTCCGGCGTGAGCGCGGCGAGCTTCTCGCGCAGCTCGACGCTCTGCGGGTCCTCCGGCACGTCGAAGCGCAGCGCGGCGCCGACGGCGGCCAGCAGCCCCGACGGGGTGCGACCGCGTTCGGCGAGCTCGGCCGCGGGGCCGATGAAGCGCTCGTGGCGCGACAGCTTCCGCAGGGGCTGACGTCCGACCCGGTCGACCGTGTCGGTCAGGTACGGGTTGCCGAAGCGCTTCAGGGTCTTCTCGAGGTAGGCCTGCTGCTCCTCGTCGCTGAAGCCGTGCTTCGCGACGATGAGCGCCTTGGTGTCCTCGAGGGCCGCCTTCACCGCGTCGTGCACCTCCGGGATCGCCAGAGCGTCCGAGAGCTTGTGCGCGCCCGCCGCGAAGCCGACGTAGGCCGCCGTCGCGTGGCCGGTGTTCACCGTGAAGAGCTTGCGCTCGATGAAGGGCTCCAGGTCGTCGACGTAGGTCGCGCCCGGCAGCTCCGGCTCGCCGCCCTCGAAGGGAGTGCGGTCGATGACCCACTCGAAGAAGCTCTCGACGGTGACGTCCAGGCCCTGGCCCGGCTCCTGGTTCGGCACGATGCGGTCGACCGCGGTGTCGGCGAAGACCGCGCGGGAGCGCAGTCGCTCCCACTCGTCGGCGCCCAGGCTCGCGGCGACCTCGGTCTGCAGCAGACGGGTCGCGTTGATCGCGTTCTCGCAGGCCATCACGCTGAGCCGGGCCGCGGACTCGTCCCGGGCCGCCAGGCCCTTGGCGATCACGGGAGCGACGAAGCGGAGGATGCTCGGTCCGACCGCGGTCGTGACGATGTCGGCCGTCGCGATCTCGCGGATCAGGGCCTCCTCGTCGGCGGCGGAGTTCACGGCGCGGAAGCGGTCGACCACGTGCGTGACCGACTCCTCCCCCACCTCGTGCACCTCGTAGCTGTCGGCGGCGGCGAGCTGGTCGATCAGCGCCGCGTTGACGTCGGCGAAGACGATCTCGTAGCCGGCTCCGTGCAGGATCAGCCCGACGAAGCCGCGGCCGATGTTGCCGGCGCCGAAGTGGACGGCCTTGGGCATCAGGAGTTGACCTCCCCGAGGAGCCCGTAGAGCGCCTGCGCGTCGGGGGCGTCGAGGAGCTTCTGCACCTCGTCCTCCTCCGAGAAGATGATGGCGATCTTCGAGAGGATCTCGAGGTGCTCGTTGTTGACGCCGGCGATGCCGACGACGAAGCGCACCTCGTTGCCGTCCCAGTCGATCGGCTGCGCGTAGCGGACGAACGACAGCGCCGAGGAGCGGATCTCGTCCTTCGCGTCGTTGGTGCCGTGCGGGATCGCGAGCAGGTTGCCCATGTAGGTGGAGACGGTCGCCTCGCGGGCGAGCATCGCCTCGTGGTAGGCGGGGGTCACCGCGCCGACTCCCACGAGCATGTCGGCGGCCTCCTTGATGGCGGCCTCCTTCGTGGTGGCGGTGCCGGAGGCGTTGATCTGTCCGATGGTGAGCACTTCGCTCATGGCTTCAGTCCTTCCGATGGTGGGAACAGGCGAGGGAACCCGCGGGGGCGGGCGGAGCGTGTCCGCCTCGTCGCACCCTACGGGTTCCCTCGTCGTGCTTACTGGATGGCCGCGCGGGCTACGCGCCGTGCTGCTCGCGGACGAGCGAGACGACCTCGTCGTACTTCGGGCTGTTCATGAAGTTGTCGACGGAGACGTGGATCGCGCCGGGAGTGCGCTGGCGGGCGCGCTCGGTCAGCTCGGCCTGGGTGATGACCAGATCGACGTCGTCCTCGAGGGCCGCGATCGCCTTGTTGGTGACCGTGACGTCCTCGAAGCCCGCCTTCTTCATCTTGTTGCGCAGGACGGAGGCGCCCATGGCGGACGATCCCATCCCGGCGTCGCAGGCGAAGACGATGTTCCGGACCTGGGTGGCGGTCGCGGTGGCACCGGCGACGGAGGCGCCGCTGGAGTCCTGCGGGGTGTTGGCACCGCCGGCGTTGATGAGCGAGCCCACGGCGCTGTCCTTGCCCTTGTTGGCCTGGTTCGCGGCGACGGCGGCGGCGAGCTTGTCGTCGCCCTCCTGCGCTGCGGCGAGGTCGCTCTTGCGGCCGGCGCGGATGATCACCGAGGCGACGGCGAACGAGACGGCGGCCGCGAGGACGACCGACAGGATCACGCCGATGAAGCTGTCGTTCGCGGTCTGCAGGAGCACCGCGATGATCGAGCCGGGCGAGGCCGGGGCGCGCAGGCCCGAGTTGAAGGCGACGTTGGTGGCGACACCGGTCGCGCCGCCGAGGATGACGGCGGCGAGGAGGGCCGGCTTCATCAGCACGTACGGGAAGTAGATCTCGTGGATGCCGCCGATGAAGTGGATGACCGCGGCACCGGGAGCGGAGGCGCGGGCGGCGCCGACTCCGAAGATCGCGAAGGCGAGGAGCACGCCCAGGCCGGGGCCGGGGTTCGCCTCGAGGAGGAAGAGGAAGGACTTGCCGGTCTCCTCCGCCTGCTGCACGCCCAGCGGGGTGAGCACGCCGTGGTTGATCGCGTTGTTGAGGAACAGGATCTTCGCGGGCTCGATGAAGAGGCTCGTCAGCGGGAGCAGGCCCGCGCCGACCAGCCACTCGACGCCGGCGCCGAGGACGGCCGAGAGGCCCTCGACGAGCGGGGCGACACCGGCGAACGCGACGAGCGCCAGCAGGAGTCCGAGGATTCCGGCCGAGAAGTTGTTGACGAGCATCTCGAAGCCGGGCTTGATCTTGCCGTCCCAGATCGCGTCGACCTTCTTCATGAGCCACGCCGAGAGCGGGCCCATGATCATCGCGCCGATGAACATCGGGATGCCCGCGCCGACGATGACGCCCATGGTCGCGATGGTGCCGACGACGCCGCCTCGGGCGCCGTAGACCATGCGGCCACCGGTGTTCGCGATGAGCAGCGGGAGGAGGTAGGTGATCATCGGGCCGACGAGGCCGGTGTTCACGACATCGGGGTCGGTGCTCCAGCCGCCGAACTGCTGGACCCAGGTGGCGTCGACGCCGAGCAGCGGCAGCCACCCGGTCTGGATGAAGAGGGCGGTGATGAAGCCCCAGGCGATGAAGGCCGCGATGTTCGGCATGACCATCCCCGAGAGGAAGGTGCCGAAACGCTGGACGTGGACGCGCGCTCCACCGCGCGTCGACGTCGCTGACGTCGTTGTCATGTGGTGTTCTCCGATTCTTGGTGCGGGATCCGGCTGTTCCTGAGCGGCCGGGTCCTGCGGGCGGGTCGTGATGAGGGGTGGTGCAGGGGGGTCTGACGGGGTGGTGCGTGACGGCGGCCCCGAGGGCCGGGGGTTCAGGAGGCGGCGATCGCCTCGGTGACGGCGGAGCGCGCCGCGGCGGCGCTGTCCGTCGAGAGCGCGAGCTCGGCGAACCGCTTCGCGTCCTCGAGCGTGTGCTCGGCCAGCTCGGCGCGCACATCGGCGAGAGCCGAGGGCGACATCGAGAGGCTCGTCGCGCCGAGGCCCACGAGGACCACGGCGAGCAGGGGGGCGGCGGCGG
>NZ_JAMRYM010000097.1:0-12384 GCF_023743255.1 Rathayibacter rubneri
CACGGCGACCGTGCCGGCCGCCTCGGCGGGGGACCCGTAGCCCCACTCGACCATGATCGTCGGGATCCCGTGCGCCGCGGCGCCGTGCACGTCGTGCTCGCGGTCGCCGACCATGACCGGCGCCGAGCCCGACCCCGACGGTCACCGTCACGGTCTTCGCGGAGGCCACTCCGACGCCCGACCCCACCGTGACCGCCGCGCTGCCGCAGGCCACGGCCACCGTGTTCGTGCCGCAGCCCGAGGTCACCGTGACCATCACCCCGAACCCCGTGCCCGAGATCCCCGAGACCGCCTTCGCGACCGACTTCGGCTCTGCGCCGGGAGCGACAGGCACGCCGACGACGAACGGCGCGGGCGAGATCGTGAGCTACACGGTCGTCGCGGGCGACACGTTCTTCGACATCGCGCAGCGCTTCGGGATCCCCGTGCAGCAGCTGCTCCGGATGAACACGGAGGTGGCGGGGGCCGGCGAGGCCGTCTACATCGGGCGCGTGATCAACCTCGACGCGAGCACCCTCGGCTGACCGGCCGAGTGGGGTGGAGCGACCGGGCGGGACGGACCGGCCGAGTCGACTGCACGGACCGGTTCGCTACTGCGATTTCGGCAGGATGTGGAACGCGACGGCCAGCGACAGCGAGATCGCCGCGATGCCGCCGAAGAAGATGAACCCGGCCAGCTCGGGGAACAGGAAGGCGTTCCCGAGGGCGAGGATCCCGCCGAGGAACAGCGCGAACGCGAGGACGACGCCCAGACCAGTCATGCCCTCATCGTACCGGGCTCACGGGAGCAGGAGGGTCGCGAGCTGCTCCGCCTCCGACACCACGGCGACCGTGCCGGCCGCCTCGGCGGGGGACCCGTAGCCCCACTCGACCATGATCGTCGGGATCCCGTGCGCCGCGGCGCCGTGCACGTCGTGCTCGCGGTCGCCGACCATGACCGGCGCCGAGAGGTCGACGTCGAGCTCGCGGAGGCGGCGGAGCGCCTCCTCGACGACATCGGCCTTGGCGCTGCGCACCTCGTCCTCGGAGGCGCCGCAGATGACCGTGAAGTACTGCGCGAGACCGTAGTGCTCGAGGACCCGGCGCGCGGCCGACTCGGGCTTCGACGTCGCCAGCGACAGGGGCACGCCCGCCTCGGCGATGCGCGCGAGGACGTCGGGGACGCCGGGGTAGACGGAGGAGTCGAAGAGACCGCCCGCGTTGTAGCGGCGGCGGTAGACGACGAGGGCGGCCTGCGCCTCCTCGGCGCTCATCCCGCCGAGCGCGCGGAACGCGTCGAGCAGGGGCGGGCCGACGTAGGCCAGGAGCTCGACGGGGGTGGGGACGGGGCGGCCCAGCTCGACGAAGGTGTCGACGAGCGTCCCCGTGATGCCGGGCGCCGAATCGGTGATCGTGCCGTCGAGGTCGAAGAGGATGCAGGTCCAGGTTCCGGCCCGTTCGCCGAGGCCGGTCGGGGCGAGTGTCGTGTCGGACATGGCGGGGCTCCTGACCTCGGGTGACGCGGGGGACGCCGACGCTGCCCCGTCGGGGGAGAACACTCTACGGGCGCTCGGTGCTCTCGAGTGCGGTTTCGATGAACGAGCGGGTCACGACCTGGGCGATCGAGCCGGCGTCGAGCTGCACGGCGACGAAGTCGGCCGTGCGGATGAGCGCGAACGCCTCGCGCCCGGGCAGCACCAGCATCTGCACGCGGGGGTGCTGCTGGCGCGGGACCGCGGTGCGGACCTCGTCGGTCGAGGTGAAGAGCGGGAGCACCTGCTCGCCCGTCGTCGTCGCGACCGTCCGCACGTGCGGCACGCCTCCGGGTTGCGAGCCCGTGACGTCGACCACGAGCGAGCCCTCGAGGCAGGCGGTGAGGAGGCGATCGACGGCCTCCGTGGACGGAGCGGCGACCAGTGCCTCCAGAGCCTCGCGCGCGGGGGCGTTGCGATAGGGCCCGGGCCGTGCCGGGCGGGCGGGGGGTCCGACTCTCCGTGCCATGCCTCTCACGCTATCCGGGATCGCTTCCTGCTCCGAATCGGCGGAACGGAGATGATCGGCGGCTTTTCCTCGTGAATCCCGCTCCGAGAAGTCAGTCCTCCGAGGGGAATGCCGTGTCCGTCGAATGCAGTGCCCGACGAGTGCTGTGCAAGTCGTGGGAATCGGCTATTGCGGCGATTCTTCGCGACAAGGGACCCGATAAAGAGCGCGACGTGCTCGAATCATCACCGAGAATGATCTCTCCTCGGGAGAAAAGGGGTAATGTCTTCTCTCGTCCAGTACTTACAGGAGGAAAAGTGGCTCAGAAGATCACTCTCGTCGACGACATCGACGGAACGCCCATCGATTCCGGAGAAGGCGGAACCGTCCGCTTCAGCATCGACGGCGCCAACTACGAGATCGATCTCGGCCCCGACAACATCGAGGCTCTGCACTCCGCTCTCGAGAAGTTCGTCTCCAGCGCCCGCCGGGTCGGCTCCCGTCCCGCGGCCGCCTCCTCCGTCGCCTCGGCGTCGAAGAGCGACCCCAAGCAGCTCAAGGCGATCCGCGAGTGGGCGAACGCCAACGGGCACCAGGTGTCCGACCGCGGCCGCATCCCGGCCGAGGTCCAGGCGGCCTACGCCGCCGCCAACAAGTAGAGCGTCCCGCTCGAACGGCGAAGGCCCCCGCGGAATCCCGCGGGGGCCTTCGCCATGGGCGCTAGAACAATCTGGTGTGCGAATCGTCGACGCCGCGCATGGACTCGTAATCGAGGACGACGCAGCGGATACCGCGGTCCTGCGCCAGCGTCCGCGCCTGCGGCTTGATCTCCTGCGCGGCGAAGACTCCGGTGACGGGCGCGAGATGGGGATCGCGATTCATCAGCTCGAGATAGCGGGTGAGCTGCTCGACTCCGTCGATGTCTCCGCGGCGCTTGATCTCGACCGCCACACTCGCTCCGCGGGAATCCCTCGCGAGGATGTCGACGGGCCCGATCGCCGTCATGTACTCGCGGCGGACGAGGGTGTGACCGTCGCCGAGGAGATCGATCTGCTCGGCGAGCAGGCGCTGCAGGTGCGCCTCCACTCCGTCCTTCACGAGACCCGGATCGACGCCCAGCTCGTGGGCGGAGTCGTGCAGCACCTCGTGGATCGAGACGACGAGGGCGTCCCCCGTCTTCTTGTGCGCGACCGTCCACTGCTCGACGACTCCCGACTCCCGGGCTGTCTCGTCCGGCTCCGTGGCGATCAGCGTGCACGGCGGGCTCATCCAGTTCAGCGGCTTGTAGGAGCCGCCGTCGGAGTGGACGAGCACGCTGCCGTCGGCCTTGACCAGCAGCAGGCGGGTGGCGAGGGGGAGGTGGGCGCTGAGACGGCCGGTGTAGTCGACGGAGCAGCGCGCGATGACGAGACGCACCCGTCGAGGATAGACGCGGGCGCGTGCGGCCGCTCGGGCTCAGGCCATGCGGACGACGTTGCCGGTGACGCGCCGGCCGGCCGGGGACACGAGGTACGAGACGAGGTCCCCGACCTCCTCCGGCTCGGCGACGTCGAAGAAGGCGTCGTTCGCGGCGACGGCCTCGCGGACGTCGTCGGTCACCCAGCCGGTGTCGGTGACGGGCGGATGGACGGCGTTGGCCGTGATACCCAGGGGGCTCAGCTCGAGCGACGCCGAGATCGTGTAGTTCACGAGGGCGGCCTTCGCGGCCCCGTACGAGACCTCGCCGGGGAAGCCCCGCTCGCCGCCGGAGGTGAGCGAGACGATGCGGCCGCCGTGCCCGCCGCGCGCCTCGAGACGCGCGGCGAGCTCCGAGATGAGCAGGGCGGCGGCGCGGGCGTCGACCGAGAGGACGGCGTCGATGCTCGCGGCGTCGACCCGGCGCTGCGGGCGCCCCATCCAGTCGTTCTCGCGGGCGCGGAAGGTGTCGATGACCGACCCGGTCGCATTGTTGACCAGGACGTCGACCGGGCCGAGCGCCTGCTCCGCGGCGTCGAACAGGGCGGCGGCCGAGGCGGCGTCGCGCAGGTCGGCCGAGACGGCGATCGCCCGCCCGCCCGCGGCGCGGATCCGCTCGGCGACCCTCTCGCCGTCGCTCGCGTGCGCGCGGCGCTGGCGCTCGGGCTCGTACTCGGGCAGGTCCTCGGCGAGGAACGCGACCAGCACGGCGAGGCCGTCGGCCGCGAGGCGCTCGGCGATCGCCGCTCCGATGCCGTGGTTGGCCCCGGTGACCAGGGCGACCCGGCAGGGCTCGGGGCTCGGGCGGCTCATGGCGACTCCCTCCTCGCCCGCCGGAGGGCGGGACTCACGCCGGAAGGGTATCGAGGGGCGGCCACGGCCGGTCGCCTCGGCCGACGCTGAGCACGACGCCGGGCGTCACGGCGACCGCTCCCGCGCGGTCGCCTCAGGCGTTCTCGCGGAGGCGGGCGGGACGTGCCGCGGGGGAGGCGAGGCCGGCGACGAGCACCAGCGCCAGCACCAGGAAGAGGGCGTTCAGGAGGCCCACGTGGTCGCCCAGGAAGCCGATCGCGGGCGGGCCGACGAGGAAGGCGACGTAGCCGAGCGTCGCGACCGCGCTGACCCGCGCGGCCGAGTGGGCCCCCTCCGCGGCGGCCGACATGCCCACGGGGAAGCCGAGCGAGCAGCCCAGGCCCCAGGCGACGGCTCCGGCGATCACCAGCGCGTCGACGGGCGCGAGGATGAAGAGCAGGATGCCGACCACGGCCAGCAGGGCGGAGGCGCGCAGCACGGGCACGCGGCCGAAGCGGTCGAGCACGGGCCCGCCGATCACGCGGCCGACGGTCATCGCCGCCACGAAGACGCCGAAGACGACGGCGGCCGTGGTCTGGTCGGTGCCGTGGCCGTCGACCATCGCCAGCGTCATCCAGTCGTTCGCGGACCCCTCGGCGAAGGCCATGCCGAGCATGATCAGGCCGATGAAGACCAGGCGCGGATCGCGCCAGACGCCGAGCGAGGCGGCCACGCGCTCGCGCACCGGCGCCGTCGCGGTGGCGACGCCCTGCGTGTCGAGATCGGCGCGCACGGGCACGAAGCGGATCGCGACGACGACGGTCGCGACGATGACCACTGCGACGCCGCCGAGGTGCGCGGCGACGGGGATCCCGAGCGCGGAGGCGCCGGCGCCGATCAGCGCGCCCGCGACGGTGCCGAGGCTGAAGAAGGCGTGGAAGAGCGGGAGGAGGGTCGTGCCGAAGGCCTTCTCGTTCGCGGCCCCCTCGACGTTCATCATCACGTCGACCGCGCCGTTGCCGAAGCCGAGCAGCGCCATGCCCGCGAAGGCGAGGGGGAGGGTCCCGAGCGAGTCGGCGGCGACTCCGAGGATCGCGACTCCCGCGGCGCACACGGTGAGTCCGGCGACCATGCCGCGGCGCGCGCCGAGCATCGACATGATCGCCGTCGAGAGCGCCAGGCCGACGATCGCGCCGATCGACATCGCCAGGATCAGCACGCCGACGTCGGCGGTGGTGAGGCCCAGCTCGTCGCGAATCGCCGGGGAGCGCGACACCCAGGTCGCGACGGCGAGGCCGCTCAGCACGAAGATCGTGAAGACGGCGTTGCGCCAGGCGACGAGCTGTCGGCGGGTGAGGTCGGAGGTGCTGGTCATGATCGTGTTCCTGGAGCGGGCGCGGCCCGAGGGGTCGCTGGGGCGTCTCGGGCCCGCGAGGCGGGACGGGGGCCCGGTCGAATCGATTCGAGGCGGGCCGGACTAAGCTATCCGGAACCCCCGGGACGGTCAAGGACACGGTCTCGGCGGTCGAGTCGAGGAGGATCGTGGAGTCGCAGAAGCCCCGCGCCGAGGAGCGCCCCGGACGTCCGACGCTGGCCCGGGTGGCGCGCCTCGCCGGAGTGTCGGCCTCGACCGCCTCGCTCGTGTTCAGCGGCTCCGGACCCGTCTCGGCCTCGACCCGCGAGCGCGTGCTCAAGGCGGCGGCCGACCTCGACTACGCCGGTCCGGATCCGCGCGCGCAGTCGCTCCGCCGCGGCCGCTCGGGCATCGTCGGAGTCGTCGTCGACGAGCGCGTGCTGCACGCGTTCCGCGATCCGATCAAGATCGCGATGCTCGACGGCATCGCCGACGTGCTGGGCGGCGCGGACGCCGGGATCCTGCTGCTGACCGAGACCGGTGACGGCTCGGGGCTGATGGCGACGGCGCCCGTCGACGCCATGATCCTGATCGGCTGCAGCCCGACCGTCGACGAGTCGGTGGCGCTGCTGCAGCGCCGTCGCGTGCCGGTCGTGGTGGTCGAGGGAGTGTCCGAGTTCGGCTCGGCGATCGTCACCCTCGACAACCGCGACGCCTCACGGGCCCTGGCCGAGCACCTCCGCGACCTCGGGCACGAGCACCCGGCGACGGTGACGCTCCCGTTCTCGAAGGACCGCCGCCGCGGGCCCGTGCCGGACGACTGGCGCTCGAGCTCGAGCATCACGGCCGTCGAGCGGCTGCTCGGGGTGCGCGACGTGTTCGACGGGCTCGAGGCCGTGGCGGCCTCGGCCAGCACGGTCGACGAAGGGGTCGCCGCCGGGCGGGTGCTGCTCGACGTGCCGGAGCCGCCGACCGCGGTCCTCGCCCAGAGCGATCTGCTGGCGGCGGGCGTGATCCTGGCCGCCGAGCAGCTGGGGCTGCGGGTGCCGGAGGACGTGTCGGTCGTCGGCTTCGACGGTGTGCAGGTGCCGGGGCTCGCGGCGGGCTACGACCTCACGACGATGGCGCAGCCGGCGGTCGACAAGGGCCGTGCGGCGGGACGGGCGGCGCTGGCGCTGCTCGCGGGCGAGGAGGCGGCTCCGGTGTGCTTCCACGCGGTGTTCCACCGCGGGAACACGAGCGCGGCGCCGCGCTGATCGCGGGGCGGAGCGGGTCCGGGGGACGTGGGTCTCGATACGCCGCTGCGCGGCTACTCGACCAGCAAGGTAGCGCTGCGGGGCTTCTCGATAAGCAGAGGAGGGGTGGGTCTCGATACGCCGCTGTGCGGCTACTCGACCAGCAAGAGGGGGAGGGCGATCCGTCGCCGTTCGAGAGCAGAGGGGGCGCCCCGGTGATCGAGTAGCGCGCGCAGCGCGCTTATCGAGATCCGCGCCTCCGACCGGAGTTCTCCACAGGGTTCTCCACAGCCTGTTCGAAACTTCGTTCGAGCTCTCAGCGGAGCCACGCCTCGCCGCGCACGCGCAGTCCGAGGGTCAGTGCACGGGCCCCGAGATAGCCCACGGCGAAGGCGATCCAGAGCGCCAGCAGGCGCCCGTCCGCCGGTGCCGAGGCCGCGAGGGCGGCCAGCGGGACGAACACCGCGAGGTTCGCGAGACCGCTGAGGGCGAGGTAGCGGCCGTCGCCCGCGCCGATCAGGACCCCGTCCAGCACGAACACGTAGCCCCCGAGCGGAGCGGTGACGCCGACCACCGCGATCAGCGCGGGCAGGAGCCGCAGCACCTCCGGATCGCTCGAGAAGGCGTACGGCAGCACGCCGCTCAGGCCCGCGACCACCGCGCCCAGCGCGAGTCCGGCACCGATTCCCCAGGTCACGCAGCGTTTCGTCACCGCCCGGGCCTGCACGCGATCGCCCGCTCCGAGCAGCCGCCCGAGCAGCGCCTGCGCGGCGATCGCGACGGCGTCGAGGGCGAAGGCGACCGCGCTGAAGAGCGTCATCGCCACCTGGAACGCACCGAGCTCCTCCGCCCCGAGGGAGCCGGCGACGGCCACGGCGAGCAGGATCGCGGCCCGGAGGCCCGCGGTGCGCAGCAGCATCCATCCGCCCGAGCCCGCGGAGCCGAGAACGCCCCCGAGGTGGGGACGCAGCGGCGCCCCGACGCGCCGCGCGAGCCGCGCCGCGATCAGCGCGTAGGCGGCGAACATGGCCCACTGGGCGATGACCGTCCCCAGAGCGGACCCGGTTATCCCCAGGCCCGCCGGGTGGATGAGCACGGCGTTCAGGCCCGCGTTGAGCGCGAATCCGGCCACCGCGATGACGAGCGGAGTGCGGGTGTCCTGGAAGCCCCGGAGCAGGCCGGTCAGCGCGAAGACGCCGAGCATCGCGGGGATCCCCGCCATGCTGACGGCGAGGTAGCGCACGCCCGCCTCGGTGACGTCGGGCTCCGCTCCGAAGAGGCCGATGACGGCCGGAGCGCTCACCGCGCCGGCCACCGCGAGCACGGCGCCGAGTGTCAGCGCGAGCCAGCCGCCGTCGATCCCGGCCGCGACCGCTCGTCGCTCGTCGCCCTCGCCGAGCGCACGGCCGACCCGGGGAGTCGTGCTGTAGGCGAGGAACACCATCAGTCCGACGACCGTCTGCAGCACCGCCGCGCCCAGCGCGAGGCCCGCGAGCGGCACGGCGCCGAGGTGCCCGACCAGCGCCGAGTCGGTGAGGAGGAACAGCGGCTCGGCCACGAGGGAGCCGAGCGCGGGCACGGCGAGCCGCAGGATTCTGCGGTCCAGCGTGCGGCGATCGGGCGAGGTCACCGTCCGACGCTACGCGAGCCGCGTCGGCGGCGCTCCCGCCCGATCCGGAGTCAGCCGCCCTCGCGCCCCGCGGTCTCGCGGAGCTTCCGGCCGTCGGCGACGTCCTCGGCGTGCTTCTCGGCCTTCTTGTCGCTGGTGCGGGTGTCGCGCGGCGGGAGCTGGATGTGCTCCTCCGCCTCGATGCCCGCCTGCAGCTGGCGGCCGCGCTCGAGCTCGGCGTCGAACTCGGCCCCGAAGAGCAGCGCGAGGTTCGTGATCCAGATCCACAGGAGGAAGACGATCACGCCACCGAGGGCGCCGTAGGTCTTGTTGTAGTTGCCGAAGTTCGCGACGTAGAACGCGAAGCCGGCCGACGCGAGCGCCCACACGACGAGGGCGAGGATCGAGCCGAGGCTGGTCCAGCGGAACTTCGGCTGCTTCACGTTGGGAGACCAGTGGTAGAGCACCGCGATGATGATGATCATCAGCGCGATGAGCACGGGCCACTTCACGATGCTCCACACGGTGAGGGCGACCTCGCCGAGGCCGATCGCCTCGCCGATCGTCTCCGCGACCGGGCCGCTGAGCACCAGGAGCAGTCCCGCGATCACGAGCAGCGCGACGGTGAAGAGCGTGATGCCGAGCATGGTCGGACGCAGCTTCCAGACGGGCCGGCCCTCGTCGATCTCGTAGACGCGGTTCATGGCGCGTCCGAACGCACCGACGTAGCCGGAGGCGGACCACAGGGCTCCCAGCAGACCGGTCACGAACGCGACACCGGCGGCGGGGGAGGAGGTCAGCTCCTGCACCGGGCCGCGGATCGTGTCGAGCACCTCGGGCGACGCGAACCCGCCGAGGATGTCGAGGACCGTGTCGGTGGTGGTCTCGGCCTGGCCGAAGAGGCCCAGGATCGACACCACGGCCAGGAGGCCGGGGAACAGCGCGAGGACCGCGTAGTAGGTGAGCGCCGCGGCGAGGTCGGTGCACTGATCGGCGCCGAACTCGCGGAGCGTCTTCTTGAGCACGTAGCCCCAGGAGCGCTTGGTGACGTCGGTGGGGTCGTCGGGCTTGCGGGTGTCGTCGGGGTCGGGCGCGGTGCGCTCGCGCTCGGTGCTGGTCTGGGCCACGGGGATCCTCCGGTGCTGGCTGCTCGCGCCGGAGCATGCGGGAACCGGCGCGAGGACGTAGGGGCGTCCTCGCCTTCGACGGTAGGGCGGGACGTCGCGGAAGGGACGGAGGTTGACAGGCCGCCGCACAGCGCGGGATCCTCCGCGGGCGCGCGGGCCTGCGCGGGGTCGGTGCTCCGCGGTCAGCGCCCCGAGGGTCAGCGCTCCGGGATCAGGCGGGGCACGATCCGCACCAGCAGCACCATCGCGACCAGCTCCACGAGCGTCTGCGTCACCACGACGACCGGCGCGACCGACAGCGCGGGAGGCAGCGCCAGCGCGAGCGGCAGGACCACCAGCGAGTTGCGGGTGACTCCGCTGAACAGGAGGGCGCGGCGCGCGGGCACGTCCAGACGCGCGAGGCGGCCCGCTCCCGCGCCGAGCGCGGTCATGATCACGACGAAGCCCGCGTACAGCAGCACGAGCACCCCGAGCCGCGGCAGGGCGTCGGCCACGGCCCCGGCCTGCGATGCGACCACCGTGAACAGGGTCGCGATCATCAGCGGCACCATCGAGCCCAGCACCCCGGTACGGAGGCGGCGCCCGAGCACCGTCCGGGCCGCGAGCAGCTGCAGCCCCGTCGCGGCGGCCAGCGGCAGCACGATCAGCAGCACGAAGGCCTCGGCGAACGGCCCGATGTCGACGGCGGCCGGTCCGGCCGGCCCGAGGATCAGCAGCAGGAGGACGGGCAGCAGGAGGATCTGCACGAGCATCAGGAGCGGCGCGGCGGCGAGCAGCCGGGTCGACGCCCCTCCGGCCAGACCGCTGAACACGATCACGTAGTCGATGCACGGGGTGAGCAGCACGAGCAGCACCCCGATCAGCAGG
Organism: Rathayibacter rubneri; assembly: GCF_023743255.1. NCBI lineage: Bacteria > Bacillati > Actinomycetota > Actinomycetes > Micrococcales > Microbacteriaceae > Rathayibacter > Rathayibacter rubneri. The sequence continues at coordinate 10,399 of NZ_JAMRYM010000097.1, forward strand.
GCGGGCTCTCCCGCGATCGGCCGGGTGAGCACGACGACGACCGCGGGCACCACGACGAAGTTCAGCACGAGCACCGAGGCGAGGAAGCGGCGGTCGCGGAACGCCTGCAGCACCGAGCCGAACGGCACCCCGAGGAACGTCGCGAGCAGCAGCAGGGCGAGCACCGGAGTCACGGCCGCGTCGAGCTCCTCGGCCGCCGGCACCAGCGCTCCCGCGCCGAGGGCGACCACGATGGCCAGCAGGTACAGCGCGATCTGGTGCCGCTCGAGGGCGGCGACCAGGGTCCGTCCGCCACCGCTCACGGATCGATTCTCCCGCGCGACGCCGGGTGCCTCGTACTGTGAGCGGATGAGCGGCCCCGAGGACGAGCACCGGACGGAGCGCCTGCTGCTGCGTCCCCTCCGCCTCGATGACGAGTCGGCCGTGACGGCCTACCGGGGCGATGCGCGGGCCGGGCGTTTCCTCCGCCACCCGCCGCTGGCACCCGGCGGCTACCCCGCGTGGCTCGCCGAGCGCTCGGCCGAGTGGGAGCTCGCGCAGCCGGGGCACCGGCGCGTCCTCGGCATCGAGGAGCTCGCGACCGGACGGCTCGTCGGAGACGCCGTGATCGTGCGGCGGGCCCACGGACACGAGCTCGGGATGTTCCTGCATCCGGACACCGCGGGTCTGGGCTACTCGCTCGAGGCCGGACGTGCGCTGCTCCGCCTGGTCTTCGAGACCCTCGGCTCCCGGCAGGTCGTCGGACGGGCCGACCCGCGCAACCGCGGCTCGGTGAAGGCGATGGAGCTGCTGGGTCTGCGGCGTCGCGAGCAGGCGGAGGGCGACACCTCGGTCGAGTACGCGTCGACGGTGGAGGCGTGGCGGGCCGGGCTGCACCGCACGCCGCGTCTGGCCGCGTCTACGGTGGGGGCACCCCTCCCGGACGGAACGAGCACCATGGCATCCAGCACCGCGCGCATCGGACTCGGCCTGGCGGCCGTCGGCCGGCCGGCCTACATCACCGCGGGTCGCGACGGCGACCTGGGCCCGCCCGGCTTGCGCAGCGTCGACGCTCTCCGCGCCCGCACGCACGAGCTGCTCGACACGGCCTGGAGCGAGGGCGTGCGGTTCGTCGACGTCGCCCGCTCGTACGGCCGCGCGGAGGAGTTCCTCGGGAGCTGGCTCGCCGCGCATCCCCAGCGCCGGGCCGAGCTCACCGTCGAGTCGAAGTGGGGCTACGAGTACGTCGGCGACTGGGCGATGGACGCGCCCGTGCACGAGCGCAAGGAGCACTCGGTGACGATGTTCGAGCGGCAGTGGTCGGCGACGTTCGAGGCGCTGGGCTCGGCCCCCGACTGCTACCTCGTGCACTCGATCACGCCCGAGAGCCCGGCGCTGACGGACCGGGCGCTCCTCGACCGGCTGCGGGGCCTCGCGGCGTCCGGGGTCCGGGTCGGGCTCTCGACGAGCGGACCGGGTCAGGCGCGGACGATCGCGCTCGCCCTCGCGATCCCGGAGTCGCCCTTCAGCGCCGTGCAGACCACCTGGAACCTGCTCGAGCGGTCGGCGGAGGCGGCGCTCGCCGACGCGCACGACGCCGGGTGGCTCGTCGTGGTGAAGGAGGCGCTCGCCAACGGACGGCTGGTGGGCGAGCGCGCCCCCGAGAAGGTGCGCCGGCTGGTCGACGCGCCCGAGGAGCGGGCACTCGGCGTCGCACTCGCCCAGCCGTGGGCCGACCGGGTGCTCAGCGGCGCGGCGACCCCGGCGCAGCTCCTCGAGAACCTGCGGGCACGTCCCGCGGCGCTGCCGGAGGGTCTGGAGCCGCAGGATCCCGAGCAGTACTGGGCCGAGCGGTCGGCTCTCGCCTGGCGGTGATGCGGAACCCGGCCTGAGACCCTCCCTCGGCCGCGATCGCGGCCGATGCTCGCTCTCAGCGGAGGTTCCGCGGGGCCCGGGCGTCGGGCCGGGCCGGGCTCGCCGGATCAGACCGGAGGGGCCACCAGGAGC
>NZ_JAMRYM010000098.1:0-12234 GCF_023743255.1 Rathayibacter rubneri
CGACCCCGACCGCGCCCCGCAGACCCGTCGCGCCGCCCACACTCGACCGCGCTCCGCGCAGAGTCGTCCTGTTGTCCGGAGTCGACCGCGCTCCGCTCGGAGCCGTTCTGCAGCCCGCACTCGACCGCGCTCCGCGCAGAGCCGTTCTGCAGCCCGCACTCGACCGCGCTCCGCGCAGAGCCGTTCTGCTGCCCGCACTCGACCGCGCTCCGCGCGGAGTCGTCCTGTTGTCCGGTGTCGACCGCGCTCTGCGCGGAGCCGTCCTGTTGTCCGGTGTCGACCGCGCTCCGCGCGGAGCCCTCGTGTTGTCCGTACTCGACCGCGCTCCGCGCGGAGCCCTCCTGTTGTCCGGTGTCGACCGCGCTCCGCGCGGAGCCGTTCTGTTGTCCGGAGTCGACCGCGCTCTGCACGGAGTCCTCCTGTTGTCCGGGGTCGACCGCGCCGCGCGCGGAGCCCCGGTGTTGTCCGTACTCGACCGCGCTCCGCGCGGAGTTCTCCTGTTGTCCGGTGTCGACCGCGCTCTGCGCGGAGTCGTCCTGTTGTCCGGTGTCGACCGCGCTCTGCGCGGAGTCGTCCTGTTGTCCGGTGTCGACCGCGCTCTGCGCGGAGTCGTCCTGTTGTCCGGTGTCGACCGCGCTCTGCGCGGAGTCGTCCTGTTGTCCGGTGTCGACCGCGCTCTGCGCGGAGTCGTCCTGTTGCCCGGTGTCGACCGCGCGCAGCGCGGAGGCCCCCTGCGCCACCCGCCACTGTTCGTGCAAGGTGGAGGGCCGCGAGCGGGAATCGCGTGCCAGCGATTCCCGCCAGCCCGACGCTCCCCGCTCCCGAGAACCCACCCCCCACGAAACCCGACCGCGGTGGAGGAGGCGCTCGCGCCTCCTCCACAAAATCAACACTGTGTAACGCTTTCCCCAGGGAGCCTCCGCGACCTCTGAGTGCTTCGTCACATTGGGTAACGTGAACGGATCGACGCCCTGCTGCGCCATCCGTGCGGGGCCGCTTCCCTGGAGGACGAATCTTGACTATCACCACGCGTAAGGCCGCGTTCGGCGGTCTGGCCGCACTGGGCGTCACCGCGCTTCTCGCCGGCTGCGCCTCCGCTCCCGAGGAGGGCGACTCGGGCGCCGCCGCGGGCAGCGACTTCCTGCCCTGCATGGTCTCCGACGCCGGAGGCTTCGACGACAAGTCCTTCAACGAGCTCGGCTACACGGGTCTCGTCGAGGCCGCGGACGAGCTGGGCGTCGAGCCGATCGACGTGACCTCGGAGTCCGAGACGGACTACGCCCCGAACCTGACGAGCCTCGTCGATCAGGGCTGCAACCTGATCATCACCGTCGGCTTCGCGCTCGCCGATGCGACCAAGGCCGCGGCCGAGGCGAACACCGACATCGACTTCGCGATCATCGACGACGCGTCGATCGATCTCGAGAACGTCAAGCCGATCACGTTCGACACGTCGCAGTCCGCGTTCCTCGCGGGCTACGCGGCCGCGTCGTACTCGAAGACCGGTGTCGTCGGCACGTACGGCGGACAGCCGTACCCGACCGTCACGATCTTCATGGACGGCTACGCCGACGGCGTCGCGTACTACAACGAGCAGAAGGGCGCCGACGTCAAGGTCGTCGGCTGGGACGTCGCGTCGCAGAACGGCTCCTTCACCGGCGGCTTCGCGCCCGGCGTCGAGGCCAAGTCGGCCGCGCAGTCGCTGATCGACCAGAACGCGGACGTCATCCTCCCCGTCGGCGGTCCGATCTTCCAGTCCGCGATCGAGGCGATCCGCGACTCCGGCAAGGAGATCGCGATGGTCGGTGTCGACGCCGACCTGTACGAGACGTACCCGGACGGCGGCGACCTCTACCTGACGTCGATCCTCAAGGGCATCAAGGAGGGCACGTCCGACGTGACCGCCTCGGCCGGCGCCGGTGAGTTCGACGCCACGCCGTACGTCGGCACGCTCGAGAACGACGGAGTGGGCATCGCCCCGTTCCACGACTTCGAGTCGAAGGTCTCGCCCGACCTGCAGGGCGAGCTGGACGCGATCACCGAGGGCATCATCGACGGTTCGATCACCGTCGAGTCGCCGTCGGCGCCCGCCGCCTCCTAGTCGACGCGAAGAGGCCGGTCGGCCCCGGGAGTCCTCCCGGAGCCGACCGGCCTCTTTTCTCTGCCGCGGCGCTCCTCCGCCCGCCTGCCGGGCAGCGCCGGCGCGGCACGTGCCCTCCCTGTCGCTGATCGTCCTCGAGCCCCGTCGACGCCGGGAGCCTCGCTGAAAGTTAGATTGGTCCCATGAAGCTCGAACTGCGGGGCATCACGAAGCGCTTCGGCGCCCTCGTGGCCAACGACCACATCGATCTCACGGTCGAACCCGGCGAGATCCACTGCCTCCTGGGCGAGAACGGCGCCGGCAAGTCGACGCTGATGAACGTGCTCTACGGCCTCTACCAGGCGGAGGAGGGCGAGATCCTGCTCGACGACGTCGTCCAGCACTTCTCCGGGCCCGGCGAGGCCATGAAGGCGGGCATCGGCATGGTGCACCAGCACTTCATGCTGGTGCCGGTCTTCTCCGTCGCCGAGAACGTGATGCTCGGGCACGAGCAGACGAAGTCCGGCGGCCGCCTCGATCTGGCCGCGGCCCGCGCGCGGGTCCGCGAGATCTCGGACCGCTTCGGCTTCGACGTCGACCCCGACGCGATCGTCGAGGACCTGCCCGTCGGAGTGCAGCAGCGCGTCGAGATCATCAAGGCGCTCTCGCGCGACGCCCGGGTCCTCGTGTTCGACGAGCCGACCGCGGTGCTCACCCCGCAGGAGACCGACGAGCTGATCGCGATCATGCGCCAGCTGCGCGCCGCCGGCACGGCCATCGTCTTCATCACCCACAAGCTCCGCGAGGTGCGCGAGGTCGGCGACCGCATCACGGTCATCCGCCTCGGCAAGGTCGTCGGCGAGGCCTCGCCGACCGCGAGCAACGCCGAGCTGGCCTCGCTGATGGTGGGCCGCGCCGTCGAGCTGACCGTGCAGAAGGAGCCGGCCCGCGCCGGCGACGAGGCGCTGGTCGTCAGCGGTCTCACTGTTCGCGACGCGAACGGGCAGGCCGTCGTCGACGACGTCTCGTTCGAGGTCCGCCGCGGCGAGATCCTCGCCATCGCGGGCGTGCAGGGCAACGGTCAGACCGAGCTCACCGAGGCGATCATGGGGCTGCAGGAGCGGGTCGAGGGCACCGTGACCCTCGACGGCAAGCGGCTCGACGGGCTCTCGGTGCGCCGCGTGCTCGACTCCGGTGTCGGCTTCGTGCCCGAGGACCGGACCGAGGACGGACTGGTGGCCGAGTTCACGATCGCCGAGAACCTGATGCTCGACCGCAGCGACGGGGGTCCGTTCGTGAAGGGCCTGAATCTCCGGCTCAAGGAGCTCGACCGGTTCGCCGAGGAGCGGGTGCGCGAGTTCGACGTCCGGGCGCAGGGGATCGGCACGCACGTCGGCCGGCTCTCGGGCGGCAACCAGCAGAAGGTCGTCCTCGCCCGCGAGCTCAGCCGGGAGCTGCGGCTGTTCATCGCCGCGCAGCCCACCCGCGGCATCGACGTCGGCTCGATCGAGTTCGTCCACAAGCGCATCGTCGAGACCCGCGACACCGGCGTGCCCGTGATCGTCGTCTCCACCGAGCTCGACGAGGTGGCCGCGCTGGCCGACCGCATCGCGGTCATGTACAAGGGCGGCATCATCGGGATCGTGCCCGCCGACACCCCCCGCGACGTGCTGGGACTCATGATGGCCGGGCAGTCGCCCGCCGAGAAGGGAGCGGCGGCGTGAGCGACGCGCAACTGCCCGCGGTCGACCCCGACGCGGAGACCGAGAAGTCCACCGGCCTCGAGCCCGGCCAGAAGCCGGGTCAGGAGGCGCGCCCCGGCGCTGTCGAGAGCGGCGCGTCCCGCGTGCTCCGCGAGATCCTCTCCGGCACCGCTCTCATGTCGGTGCTCGCCGTGCTGCTCTCGCTGATCGCGGGCGGCGTGCTGATCGCGGCGACGGACCCCGACGTCCAGGAGGCGTCCGGCTACTTCTTCGCCCGTCCGGTCGACACCCTGCAGGCGATCTGGCAGTCGGTCGCCGGGGCGTACTCGTCCCTCTTCCAGGGTTCCGTCTACAACTTCCGGCGCGAGGGCTTCGCCAACGGCATCAAGCCGCTGACCGACACGCTCGCCTTCGCGACGCCGCTGATCGCGGGCGGCCTCGGGGTCGCCCTCGCCTTCCGCGTGGGCCTCTTCAACATCGGCGGCCGCGGGCAGATGCTGATCGCCGCGGCGTGCGCGGGCTGGGTCGGCTTCTCGTTCGACCTGCCGTGGGGCGTGCACCTCGTCGTCGCGCTGGCGGCGGGCATCCTCGGCGGTGCGCTCTGGGGCGGACTCGTGGGCCTGCTGAAGGCCCGCACCGGCGCCCACGAGGTGATCCTCACGATCATGCTCAACTACGTCGCGTTCTACCTGATCTCCTACCTGCTGCGCACCCCGGGCGCCCTCCAGGCTCCGGGGTCGAACAACCCCAAGACCCCGGCGATGAAGGAGACGGCGGTGTTCCCGTCGCTGCTCGGGCCGAGCTACTCCCTGACCCTCGGGTTCGTGTTCGCGATCCTCGCGACCGTCTTCGTGTGGTGGCTGCTGAACCGCTCGAGCATCGGCTTCAAGTTCCGGGCGATGGGCGAGAACCCGCACGCGGCGCGGGTGGCCGGCATCGACGTCAAGAACAGCTACGTGTATGCGATGCTCCTCTCCGGCGGCCTGCTCGGCCTCGCGGGCAGCGCACAGGTGATGGGCACGGTCACCACCGGCTTCACCTCCGGGATCGACGCGGGCATCGGCTTCGATGCCATCACGGTGGCGCTGCTGGGCCGCTCGCGGCCGTGGGGCGTGTTCTTCGCGGGCATCCTGTTCGGGGCCTTCAAGGCCGGCGGATACTCGATGCAGGCAGCGCAGGGGGTCCCCATCGACGTGGTCCTCGTCGTCCAGTCGCTGATCGTCCTCTTCATCGCCGCGCCGCCGCTGGTGCGCGCGATCTTCCGCCTGCCCACTCCCGGGGCCGCCCCGAGACGCCGCACGCGCCGAGCCTCGGAGGTGTCCGCATGACCGGCCTCGCCACCACCGCCCACGTCGACGCCTCGCGCGTCCCCGTGCGCAGCTGGAAGGCGCCGATCGCGTTCGGGGTCTTCTCCCTCCTCGCGATCGTCCTCTTCGTCGTCGCGGGGCGCGACGGCACGAGCTCGTTCCGGCTCGCGGCGGGCGGCGACTTCTTCGCCCTGCCCGACGTCCCCTTCCCGACCCGGGCCACCGGTGTCGTCGTGGCCGTCGCCACTGTCGCGCTCACCGTGCTCGCCGCGATGATGGCCCGCGCGGCTCGGCGCATCCCGCTGTGGTTCTCGACGGTGTTCGCGCTCGTCTTCCTGCTCGGCTTCCTCGTCTGGGCCTCGGCCGGAGCGACCCTGCCCGTCTCGGGACTGCTGCTCGGCACCGTCGGCCTCGCCACTCCTCTGATCTTCGGATCCCTCGGCGGTGTCATCTCGGAGCGCGTCGGCGTCGTCAACGTCGCGATCGAGGGGCAGCTCCTCGCGGGCGCGTTCACGGCCGCGGTCGTCGCGTCGATCACGCGTCAGCCGATCCTGGGCCTGGTGGCGGCGATGCTGGCGAGCGTGCTGGTCTCGTTCGTCCTCGCGGCCTTCGCGATCAAGTACGTCGTCGACCAGGTCATCGTGGGAGTGGTCCTGAACGTCCTCGTGACGGGTCTGACGAGCTTCCTCTACTCGCAGGTCCTCACCTCCGACGCCGAGACCTTCAACTCGCCGGTGCAGTTCGAGACCCTGCCGATCCCGGTGCTCAGCCAGATCCCGGTGATCGGCGCGGTGCTCTTCAAGCAGTCCGTGATCGTCTACCTGATGTACGTCGCGATCGCCGCCGTCTGGTGGGGGCTCTTCAAGACGAAGTGGGGACTGCGCCTGCGCGCGGTCGGCGAGCACCCGCAGGCGGCCGACACGGTCGGCATCGACGTGGCGCGCACCCGGTTCTGGAACGTGTCCCTCGCGGGAGCGATCGCCGGCATCGGCGGCGCTTACTACACGCTCGACGCCGTCGGGGCCTTCGGCAAGGAGATGACGGCGGGTGCGGGCTTCATCGCACTGGCCGCGGTGATCTTCGGCCGGTGGGACCCGATCAAGGCCACGCTCGCGTCCCTCCTGTTCGGCTTCGCGACGAACCTGCAGAACGTGCTCGGCGTGATCGGCTCGCCGGTCCCGAGCGAGTTCATGCTGATGCTCCCGTACCTGGTGACGATCTTCGCCGTGGCGGGTCTCGTCGGCCAGTCCCGCGGACCGGCGGCCGCCGGCAAGCCGTACCTGAAGTCCTGAGAGGGGTCCCGTGACCGACATCGACTGGGAGGCGCTGCGCGCCGCCGCGAACGACGCCATGCGCCGCGCCTACGCTCCGTACTCGAACTTCCCGGTCGGAGCGGCGGCCCTCGTCGACGACGGGCGGATCGTCTCCGGCTGCAACGTCGAGAACGCCTCCTACGGCATCGGCCTCTGCGCCGAGTGCGCGCTGGTCTCGTCCCTGCACATGACCGGCGGCGGCAAGCTGGTCGCCTTCACGTGCGTCGACGGCAACGGTGCGACGCTCATGCCGTGCGGCCGCTGCCGTCAGCTGCTGTTCGAGCACTCCGCGGACGGGATGGTCCTCGAGACCGTCTCGGGCCTGCGGAGCATCGACGAGGTCATCCCCGACGCGTTCGGCCCCCGCACCCTCCAGGCCTACGCGGGGGAGTAGCGGCGCCGCCGCCCCCGCCCGCCCCGCACACGAATCGAGCACCGCAATGACCGGCTCCACCCCCGTCGAGGCCTTCGACGCCGTCGACATCATCCGCACCAAGCGCGACCGGGGCTCCCTGTCGACCGCGCAGATCGACTGGCTGATCGACGCGTACACCCGCGGCTACGTCGCCGACGAGCAGATGGCCGCCTTCGCGATGGCCGTCCTGCTGAACGGCATGGGGCGGGACGAGATCCGCGATCTGACGCTGGCGATGATCGCGAGCGGCGAGCGGATGCACTTCGACGGGCTCGGCAAGAAGACGGTCGACAAGCATTCGACCGGGGGAGTCGGCGACAAGATCACGCTGCCCCTGATGCCGCTCGTCGCGTCGTTCGGCGTCGCGGTGCCGCAGCTGTCCGGCCGCGGACTCGGCCACACCGGCGGCACCCTCGACAAGCTGGAGTCGATCCCCGGCTGGCGCGCCGAGCTGGGCAACGACGAGATGTTCGAGCAGCTGCGCACGGTCGGCGGAGTGGTCTGCGCCGCCGGCTCCGGGCTCGCGCCCGCCGACAAGAAGCTCTACGCCCTGCGCGACATCACGGGCACCGTGGAGGCGATCCCGCTGATCGCGTCGTCGATCATGTCGAAGAAGATCGCGGAGGGGACCGACGCGCTGGTGCTCGACGTCAAGTTCGGCTCCGGCGCCTTCATGGTCGACATCGAGCGCTCGCGCGAGCTGGCGCGCGCCATGGTCGACCTCGGGAACGACGCGGGGGTGCGCACCACGGCCCTGCTCACGAACATGAACGTCCCGCTCGGGCTCGCCATCGGCAACGCCAACGAGGTGCGGGAGTCGGTCGAGGTCCTCGCCGGCGGCGGCCCCGCCGACGTGCGGGAGCTCACGCTGGCCCTCGCCCGCGAGATGCTCGCGCTGGCGGGCCTGCCCGACGCCGATGTCGAGCGGGCGCTTGACGGCGGAGCGGCGATGGACACCTGGAACGCGGTGATCCGCGCCCAGGGCGGCGATCCGACGGCGGACCTGCCCGTCGCCCGCGAGACGCACGTCGTCCGCGCGGAGCGCGACGGAGTGCTGGTCGAGCAGCGGGCGCTGCCGTTCGGGATCGCGGCCTGGCGTCTGGGCGCGGGTCGGGCGCGCCAGCAGGACGCCGTGCAGCACGCCGCGGGCATCGACCTGCACGCGAAGCCGGGCGACCGGGTGCGCCGGGGCGAGCCGCTGCTGACCCTCTCGGCCGACGAGCCCGCGCGCTTCGAGCGTGCTCTCGCCGCGCTCGAGGGCGCCTACCGCATCGGCGACGAGGGCGAGGCCGTGCTCGACGGCGGACCGCTCGTGGCGGAGCGGATCGCCTGAGGCGTCAGAGGCGGGCGACCGTCTCGATCACCAGATCCCAGAAGCGGTCGGAGTCGATCGCCGTCGCCACGGAGGTCCGGCAGTCCGTCGGAGCGGTGGTGCGCAGATCGGCGACCGTCATGCCGACGGTGTGCTCGCCGCGCAGCTCCACCGTGAGCGGGGCGCGGCGCACCTCCAGGATCGACGGGTCGATGACGTACGCCACCGCGACCGGGTCGTGCACCGGGGGCGCGTCGAAGCCCTGCGCGTCGCGGTAGCTCGCCGCGAAGAAGTCGAGGAGCCCGACGCAGAAGCGGCCCGCCTCCGAGTCGACGCCGCGGAACCGGGCGACCACCTCCTCGGTCGCGAGTGCCCGGTGCGTGACGTCGAGGCCGACCATCGTCACGTCCCAGCCGGCGCCGAAGACGATGTGGGCCGCCTCCGGGTCGGCGAGGATGTTGAACTCCGCGGTCGCCGTCCAGTTGCCGCCCTGCACCCCTCCGCCCATGAGGACGACCTCGCGGACGAGCTCCGCGAGGCGCGGCTCACGCCGGACCGCCATGGCGATGTTGGTGAGCGGTCCGGTCGGCACCAGCGTGATGGAGCCCGGTGCTGCTGCCAGGACCTCCTCGATGATCAGGTCGACCGCGTGGCGGGGGTCGAGGGCGGGGCGCCGCTCCGGCAGAGTCGGACCGTCCATCCCGCTCTCGCCGTGGATGTCCGGCGCGGGCTCGGCGTCGCGCACGAGGGGGCGGTGCATCCCCGCGGCGATCGGGACGCCGGTCAGCCCGGCGACCGCGGCGACCGCGCGTGCGTTGGCGGTCACCTTCTCCAGCGTCTGATTGCCCGCCACCGTGGTGATCGCGACCAGCTCGATCGCGGGACTGCCGTGGGCGAGGAGGATCGCCAGCGCGTCGTCGTGGCCGGGGTCGCAGTCCAGGATGATCCGTCGTCCGCTCATCCCCGCACCCTACGCGGCTCCTCCCCAGGCGCGGATCCGTGCCGTCTCCGCGGGGCGGGGAGTGCTCCCGTCACGGCGTCGGCCCTCGGCAGTAGGGTGGTCCGCGAACCGTCGCCCGACCCCGAGGAGCACCGTGACCGACACCATCGAGGAGTACCTCCTCCCGGGCGAGGGCATCCTCATCGACGAGCTGCCGAAGGTCTCGCTGCACGACCACCTCGACGGGGGGCTCCGCCCCGAGACGATCCTCGAGCTCGCCGCCTCCGCCGGCGTCGCCGTGCCGGCCGACGAGCCCGAGGCGCTGCGCCGCTGGATCACGACCACCGCCGACTCCGGATCGCTGACCGACTACATCGCGACGTTCGAGACGACGGTCTCGGTGATGCAGACCGCGCCCGCGCTCGAGCGCGTCGCGCGCGAGTTCGTGCTCGACCTCGCCGCCGACGGAGTCGTGCACGGCGAGGTCCGCTGGGCGCCCGAGCAGCACCTGCGCTCGGGGCTCACGCTCGACGCCGCGGTCGAGGCCGTGCAGGAGGGACTGCAGCAGGGCGTGCAGGAGGCCGCCGCGCGAGGCTCGCGCCTGCGGGTGGGCCAGCTGATCACCGCGATGCGCCACACCGACCGCTCGCTCGAGATCGCCGAGCTCGCCCTCCGCCACCGCGAGCGCGGGGCCCTCGGCTTCGACATCGCCGGCGCCGAGGCGGGCTTCCCCGCCTCCCGCCACCGCCCGGCCTTCGAGCTCCTCGCGGCCGCGCACTTCCCGACCACGGTCCACGCGGGCGAGGCCGACGGTCTCGACAGCATCCGCTCCGCCCTCCTCGACGGCCGCGCCCTCCGGCTCGGCCACGGAGTGCGCCTCGCTGAGGACATCGCGATCGAGCGCCAGGACGACGACGCGAGCTACGTGACCCTCGGCGAGCTGTCCGAGTGGGTGAAGGACCGCCGGATCGCCCTCGAGCTCAGCCCGTCCTCCAACCTGCAGACCGGTGCCGTCGCCGCGTGGGGCACCGAGCTCGTCGACCACCCGTTCGACCTGCTCTACCAGCTGGGTTTCCGAGTGACCGTCAACACCGACAACCGCCTTATGAGCGGCACGACCCTCAGCCGCGAGCTCGCCCTGCTGTCGGACGCGTTCGGCTACGACCTCGACGACTTCGAGGTGTTCCAGATCAACGCCGCGGAGGCGAGCTTCCTCCCGCTGGACGAGCGTCGGGAGCTGATCGAGACGATCAGCGCCGGCTTCGAAGCGGCCTGACCGTGCCCCTCGACGCCCTCGCCGACGACGCGATCGCGCTCCGGCACCCCGCCGCCAGCTGGCGCGAGGCCGTCCTCGAGGCCGGTCGCGCGCTCGAGCGCAGCGGCGCCGTCGATCCCGCCTACTCGCGCCGCATGGTCGAGCAGATCGACGTGCTCGGCCCCTACATCGTCATCGCCCCGGGGCTCGCGCTCGCCCACGCCCGACCCGGCAACGACGTGCACAGCGACGGACTCTCCGTCGTCACGCTCGCCGAGCCCGTCGCCTTCGGGCACAGCACCAACGACCCGGTCTCCGTCGTCATCGGCATCGCCGCCACACAGGCGCACGGCCACGTCGGATTCGTCGCCGGCCTGGCCGACGTCCTCAGCCGCCCCGATGCGATCGGCGCCCTCGCCGCCGCGCGCACGGTCGGTGGCGTCAACGCCGTCCTCACGGACGCCACCCCGCACCACGGAAGAAGCTCATGAAGATCGTCACCCTCTGCGGCGCCGGAATCGGCACCTCCGCCATCCTCAAGCTCGGCGCCGAGCGCGCCCTCGAGACGCTCGACCTCGAGGCCGAGGTCATCGCCTCCGACATCGCATCGGTCGACGCCCTCGCGGCCGACGCGCAGGTCATCCTGACCTCCGGCGAGCTCGTCGACCGCATCGGACGGACCTTCGCCGAGGTCGTCGTGATCGACAACTACCTCGACCAGGCCGAGATCACCGCGAAGATCGAGCGGGCGCTGGGCGGTGCCGAGCTCTGAGCCGGGACCGTGCTCATTTCCGAGCCGCCCCTTGTGCGGCTCAGCGCAGGCGGGCTGTGCTCATTTCTCAGCCGCCCCTTGTGCGGCTCAGCGCGGTCGGCTTTCCGACATGGTGCGTTCCGAAGAGCGGGTACCGTCGCGCTGTCCTGAATCGCTGGCACGCGATTCCGGATCGCGCGCTCTCGGCGGGGCGGCGATTCGGTGACCGCAGTGGGAGACGGAGAAGCCCGCGTCCGCAGGGTGAGCCGCCCCTTGTGCGGCTCAGCGCGGTCGGCATTTGGAGGTGGTGCGTTCCGTGGAGCGGGTCGCGTCGCGCTGTCCTGAGTCGCTGGCACGCGATTCAGGATCGCGCGCTCCCTGCGGGGCGGCGATCCGGGGTCATCACTCTCAGAGGGAGCGGCCGACGCCGTCCACCCCATGCGCCCGCCTGCCGCCGCGAGATGCCGCCCTGAGGCGTGGCTCGCGGGGAGGCGTGCGGCGAAGGCACCGCGCGGCGCGCGGGGGGTCAGCGGAGCAGGGACTCGGCGCCGGTGCGGAGGGCGGACAGGCGGGTGGAGACCTCGGAGCGGCGGACCGAGGGGTCGGGGTCCGAGGACCACGCGTCGAGGTAGAGCTTGACCTTGGGCTCGGTGCCGCTCGGGCGGGCGATGAGGCGCGCGCCGTCGAGGGTGAAGCGCAGCGCGTCCGTCGGCGGCACACCGTCCTCGACCTCGAGCAGGTCCTCGACCCGCTGCACCGGGAGCCCGCCGATCGAGGCCGGGGGAGTGGCGCGCACCGCCGCCATGATCCGACCGATCTCGGACAGGTCGGTGACCCGCAGCGAGATCTGCTCCGAGCCGAAGAGCCCGAAGCGCTCGGCGAACGACTCGAGCTCGTCGGCGATCGTGCGGCCTCCGGTGGCCAGGGAGCTCGCCAGGTCGAGGAACGCGAGTGCCGCCGAGATGCCGTCCTTGTCCCGGACGGTGCCGGGATTCACGAGGTAGCCGAGCGCCTCCTCGTAGCCGAACACGAGGTCCGGCACGCGGGAGATCCACTTGAAGCCGGTCAGGGTCTCGACGAACGCGAGCCCGTAGTCGGCCGCGACCGCACCCAGCGCGGGGGAGGAGACGATCGAGCAGGCGAGCGCCCCGCCCACCC